>NZ_JBWKYF010000017.1:0-102026 GCF_059423605.1 Variovorax sp. GW460-12-1-14-LB1 | reverse complement strand
CGGTGCCTGCGTGCTGGGTGCGGTGGGGCTGGTTTCGCTCGACGGAAGGCGGCGGGAGGGAGCGGTCAAGCCGGCCGATGTATACTCCCAAAGCTTTGCATGCCGCAAGGCGCACGGTGAGGGCAGTTCCAGTGCTCACCGCAAGTCAAACATCCCGGAACAAGGAAATTCAACATGATCGCAGCCTCCATCAAGGCCGAAGTTGTCAAGGACAACGCCCGTGCAGCCAACGACACCGGCAGCCCCGAAGTGCAAGTCGCACTGCTGACCGCCCGTATCAACGAGCTGACCCCCCACTTCAAGACGCACGCCAAGGACCACCACGGTCGTCGCGGCCTGCTGCGCATGGTCAGCCGCCGTCGCAAGCTGCTCGACTACCTCAAGTCCAAGGACGCCGAGCGTTACACCGCGCTGATCGCCAAGCTGGGTCTGCGCAAGTAGTTCGAATCGCATGAAAAAACGCCTGGGTTAGTCCGCTAGCTCAGGCGTTTTTTACTTCGCGATCCACTTTCGGAGTGCCCAACAGAGCGAAGCTGTGTCATTCCAATGAAGTTCGTCCCGAGCTTCGCTGGAATGGCATCGTGTTCTGAGCAGCCTCCGCCCCTTGCGAATCCTGTGTGATTCGCTATCAAAATAGGAGCAAAAATGAGCCTCTTCAACAAAATCACCAAGTCCTTCCAATGGGGCGACAAGACCGTCGTCATGGAAACCGGTGAAATCGCCCGTCAGGCGACCGGCGCCGTGCTGGTCGATATCGACGGCACCGTGATCCTGGCGACCGTGGTCGCCTCCAAGACCGCCAAGCCCGGCCAGGACTTCTTCCCGCTGACCGTCGACTACATCGAGAAGACCTACGCCGCTGGCAAGATCCCCGGCAGCTTCTTCAAGCGCGAAGCCAAGCCCAGCGAACACGAAACCCTGACCAGCCGCCTGATCGACCGTCCGATCCGCCCGCTGTTCCCCGAAGGTTTCCTGAACGAAGTGCACGTGGTGATCCACACCGTGTCGCTGAACCCTGAAGTCGACGCCGACATCGCCGCCATGATCGGCGTGAGCGCCGCGCTGTCGATCTCCGGCATCCCGTTCAGCGGCCCGATCGGTGCCGCCCGCGTGGGCTACATCAACGGCCAGTACGTGCTGAATCCGGGCCCCACGGCCCGCAAGGATTCGCAGATGGACCTCGTCGTCGCCGGCACGCAAGCCGCCGTGCTGATGGTCGAATCCGAAGCCCAGCAACTCAGCGAAGAAATCATGCTGGGCGGCGTGGTATTCGGTCACGAGCAAGCCAACATCGCGATCAACGCGATTCACGACCTCGTGCGCGACGCCGGCAAGCCGGAATGGCTCAAGGAAGGCACCTGGGTGCCTGAAGCCAAGGACGAAGACTTCATCGCCAAGATCAACGGCCTGGCCGAAGAAAAGCTGCGCGCCGTCTATCAAATTCGCAGCAAGCAAGCCCGCACGCAAGCCCTGCGCGAAGCCAATGCCAGCGTCTTCACGGCACTGAAGGCCGAAGGCGCCGAGTTCGACGCCGGCAAGGTCAGCGACCTGCTGTTCGCGATCGAATCGCGCATCGTGCGCGGCCAGATCCTGCAAGGCGAGCCGCGCATCGACGGCCGCGACACGCGCACCGTGCGCCCCATCGAAATCCGCAACTCGGTGCTGCCCCGCACCCACGGCTCGGCGCTGTTCACGCGCGGCGAGACGCAGGGCCTGGTCGTCACCACGCTCGGTACCGAGCGCGACGCACAGCGCATCGACGCGCTGGCCGGCGAGTACGAAGACCGCTTCCTGTTCCACTACAACATGCCTCCCTTTGCCACCGGTGAAGTGGGCCGCATGGGCTCCACCAAGCGCCGCGAAGTGGGCCACGGCCGTCTGGCCAAGCGCGCGCTCGTCGCCGTGCTGCCGACCAAGGAAGAGTTCCCGTACACCATCCGCGTGGTGTCGGAAATCACCGAGTCGAACGGCTCCTCGTCGATGGCTTCGGTCTGCGGCGGCTGCCTCTCGATGATGGACGCCGGCGTGCCCATGAAGGCGCACGTGGCCGGTATCGCCATGGGCCTGATCAAGGAGGACAACCGCTTCGCGGTGCTGACCGACATCCTGGGCGACGAAGATCACCTGGGCGACATGGACTTCAAGGTGGCCGGCACGACCAACGGCATCACCGCGCTGCAGATGGACATCAAGATCCAGGGCATCACCAAGGAAATCATGCAGGTCGCACTGGCACAGGCCAAGGAGGCGCGCATGCACATCCTGGGCAAGATGCAAGAAGCGATGGGCGAGGCCAAGGCCGACGTGTCGCAGTTCGCACCGCGCCTGACCACGCTGAAGATCAACCCCGAGAAGATCCGCGACGTGATCGGCAAGGGCGGCGCGGTCATCCGTGGCCTGCAGGAAGAAACCGGCACGACGATCAACATCGACGAAGACGGCACCATCACCATCGCCTCGACCGATCCGGAAAAGGCCGAATTCGCCAAGAAGCGCATCGAGCAGATCACCGCTGAAGTCGAAATCGGCAAGGTCTACGAAGGCCCGATCACCAAGATCCTGGACTTCGGCGCACTGGTCAACCTGCTGCCCGGCAAGGACGGCCTGCTGCACATCAGCCAGATCGCGCACGAGCGCGTCGAGAAGGTGACCGACTACCTGAGCGAAGGCCAGATCGTGAAGGTCAAGGTTCTCGAGACCGACGAGAAGGGCCGCGTCAAGCTGTCCATGAAGGCCCTGACCGAGCGTCCGGCCGGCATGGAATACAGCGAGCGCCCGCCGCGCGAAGACCGTGGCGATCGCGGCGACCGTGGCGGCGACCGCCGCGAGCGTTCGGACCGTGGCGACCGCGGCGGCGATCGTGGCGAGCGCGCACCGCGTTTCAACGACCAGCAGCAACAGCCCCGCGGCGAGCAGCAACAGCAGCCCGCCGGCGAGTCGCAGCAGCAAGCGCCGCGCGAACCGCAGGAGTAAGCAGTGAGGTGTGACGGCCTGTGCCGTCGCCTCTCGCGTGGACAGTGGTGATGCCCGCCCCGTGCGGGCATCCGAGCCTCGGAGACCCCCATGAAAGCCATTGAGATCACTTCGTACGGCGCCCCCGAGGTGCTGCGCGTCGCTGCGCGTCCCGACCCGGTGGCGGGCGAGGGTGAGCTGCTGATCCGCGTGGCGGCCAGCGGCGTGAATCGCCCGGACGTGCTGCAGCGGATGGGGCACTACCCCGTGCCGCCCGGTGCCTCCGACCTGCCGGGCCTCGAAGTGGCCGGCGAGATCGTGTCGGGTGACGCCAAGGCGCTGGCCGATGCGGGTTTCCAGGTCGGCGACCGCGTGTGCGCGCTGGTGGCTGGTGGCGGCTATGCCGAGCTGTGCGTGGCGCCCGTGGCGCAATGCCTGCCGGTGCCCAAGGGCTGGAGCGATGTCGAGGCGGCTTCGCTGCCCGAGACCTTCTTCACCGTCTGGAGCAACGTGTTCGAGCGCGGCCGCCTGCAGAAGGGCGAGACCCTGCTGATCCAGGGTGGCTCCAGCGGCATCGGCGTCACGGCGATCCAGATCGCCAAGGCGCTCGGCGCGACCGTGATCGTCACGGCTGGCAGCGACGACAAGTGCGAAGCCTGCCTGAAACTCGGCGCCGACCACGCGATCAACTACCGCACGAGCGATTTCGTTGAAGTGGCGAAGCAGCTCACGGGCGGCAAGGGCGTGGACGTGGTGCTCGACATGGTGGCTGGCGACTACGTGGCGCGCGAGGTCGAGTGCCTGGCCGAAGACGGCCGGCTGGTGATCATTGCGGTGCAGGGCGGTGTGAAGAGTGAGATCAACGCGGGCCTCGTGCTGCGCCGGCGGCTCACGATCACGGGCTCGACGCTGCGTCCGCGGCCGGTGGCGTTCAAGGGTGCCATCGCCAAGGCACTGCGCGAGAAGGTTTGGCCGCTGCTCGAAAGCGGCGCGGTCAAGCCCGTGATCCACAGCACCTATGCGGCAGCAGGTGAACCCAGCGGTGCGGCCCAGGCTCACACCCTGATGGAATCGAACCAGCACATCGGCAAGATCGTGCTGACTTGGTGAGACGAACAACGCGATGACAACCTTCAAGAAACTGATTGCCGGCAACTGGAAGATGAATGGCGGCCTGGCCGCCAACGAGGCGCTGGTGAAGGCCCTGCAGCAAGGGCTGGCCGCCAGCCCCGCGGCCTGCGGTGTTGCACTGTGCGCGCCTGCGCCGTACTTCGCCCAGCTGCAATCGCTGCTGGCGGGCACGCCGTCGCTGGCCCTTGGTGCGCAGGACATCTCGGCGCACCCGCAAGGTGCGTTCACCGGCGAGCAGTCGGCGGCCATGCTGAAGGATTTCGGCGTGCGCTATGCCATCGTGGGCCATTCGGAGCGTCGCCAGTACCACGGCGAAACTGACGATGCCGTGGCTGCGAAGACGGCGGCGGCGCTGGCGAATGGCATCACGCCGATCGTCTGCGTCGGCGAGACGCTGGCAGAGCGCGAAGCAGGGCAGACCGAAGAGATCGTCAAGCGCCAGCTGGCCGCGGTGATCCATGTGAACGGCCATTGCATCAGCGAGATCGTCGTGGCCTACGAGCCGGTCTGGGCCATCGGCACGGGCAAGACGGCTTCGCCGGAGCAGGCGCAGGCGGTGCATGCCGTGCTGCGTGCGCAACTGCACCATGCCGCGAGCGAACACGCCGCGGGCATCAAGATTCTGTACGGCGGCAGCATGAACGCGGCGAATGCCGCCGAACTGCTGGCGCAGGCCGACATCGACGGCGGCCTCATCGGCGGCGCCTCGCTCAAGGCGCCCGACTTTCTGCAGATCATTTCTGCCGCTGCACGCTGATCGCGGCAACGGCAGCCATCACTTAGGAGTAAGAACGAATGAACGTGGTCCTCAATCTTCTGGTCGGCGTGCAAATGCTGGCGGCGCTGGCAATGATCGGCCTGATCCTGATCCAGCACGGCAAGGGTGCCGACATGGGCGCGGCCTTCGGCAGCGGCAGTGCAGGCAGCCTGTTCGGTGCCAGCGGCAGTGCCAACTTCCTCTCGCGCACCACGGCTGTGCTGGCTGCGGTGTTCTTCGCCTGCACGCTGCTGCTGGCCTACTTCAGCCACGCACGTCCTGCGGGCGGTGGCAGCCTGCTCGAGCGCGCAGCCGTGGGTGCGCCTGCTGCACCGGCCGCGCCTGCGACTGGCGCTGCGGGCGAAATCCCCGCTGCAGCAGCACCTGCCAAGGCCGCTTCGGCGCCTGCGGCACCCGTTTCGGGCACCGGCCAGATTCCGGCCAAGTAATCAGGTTGTTTTCATGCAGCCGTTCGTGAGAAACGGCTTCATTTCAGGGTAAACTCTAAATCTGTTCAGAAAGCCAAATGCCTCAACGGCACCTCATGCCATCTGGACAGTTAAAAACCGCGGTCGTGGTGAAATTGGTAGACACGCTATCTTGAGGGGGTAGTGGCGAAAGCTGTGCGAGTTCGAGTCTCGCCGACCGCACCAAATCTCACCGGCAGAAGAACTCTCTCCAGAGGCTCTTCTGTCGGTGGCAAGCGGTGAAAATTTCTCGATGAACCTCGATTCCTACCTTCCCGTCCTTTTGTTCATTTTGGTCGGGGTCGGCGTAGGCGTCGCCCCGCAAGTCATCGGATACATCCTCGGGCCCAATCGGCCCGACGCTGCGAAGAACGCGCCCTACGAGTGCGGCTTCGAAGCCTTCGAGGATGCGCGCATGAAATTCGATGTGCGCTATTACCTCGTTGCGATTCTCTTCATCCTCTTCGATCTCGAGATTGCCTTTCTCTTTCCGTGGGCCATTGCGCTCAAGGAAATCGGCGCTGTTGGCTTCTGGGCCATGATGATCTTTCTCGCCATCCTCGTCGTGGGCTTCGTCTACGAGTGGAAAAAAGGCGCGCTCGACTGGGAATGACAAGGAAGCTACACGATGGCCATTGAAGGCGTTCTCAAAGAAGGCTTCGTCACCACGACCTACGACTCGGTCGTGAACTGGGCGAAGACCGGATCTCTCTGGCCGATGACGTTCGGCCTCGCATGCTGTGCGGTTGAAATGATGCACGCGGGCGCGGCCCGCTACGACATCGACCGTTTCGGCATGCTGTTCCGCCCCAGCCCGCGCCAGTCCGATCTGATGATCGTGGCCGGCACGCTGTGCAACAAGATGGCGCCGGCGCTGCGCAAGGTCTACGACCAGATGCCTGAACCGCGCTGGGTGCTCTCGATGGGCTCCTGCGCGAACGGCGGCGGTTACTACCACTACAGCTATTCCGTGGTGCGTGGCTGCGACCGCATCGTGCCGGTCGACGTCTATGTGCCGGGTTGTCCGCCCACCGCTGAAGCACTGCTGTACGGCGTGATCCAGCTGCAGCAGAAGATTCGCCGCACCAACACCATTGCCCGCGCCTGAGAGATTGCCGACGATGACTGACTTTGCAATTTCGCCGGAGGTGCTGCGCGCCACCATCGCCGAGACACTCGGCGCCAAGGCCAAGAGCGTGACGGTTGCGCTTGAAGAAGTGACCGTCGTGGTCAGCGCCGCCGACTACATCGACGCGGCGCTGCTGCTGCGCGATGCGCCCGGTTGCCGTTTCGAACAGCTGATCGATCTGTGCGGCATGGACTATTCCGACTACCGCGAAGGCGAGTGGCCAGGCGAGCGCTATGGCGTCGTCTCGCACCTGCTCTCCGTGAGTCTCAACCAGCGCGTGCGCCTGAAGGTGTTCGCGACCAGCGAAGACCTGCCCGTGGTCGATTCGCTCCAGCCCGTCTGGAGCGCCGCCACGTGGTTCGAACGCGAAGCCTTCGACCTGTACGGCATCGTGTTCGACGGCCACGACGACCTGCGCCGCATCCTGACCGACTACGGCTTCATCGGCCACCCGTTCCGCAAGGACTTCCCGGTGTCGGGTCACGTCGAAATGCGCTACGACGAAGAGCAGAAGCGCGTGGTCTACCAGCCGGTCTCGATCGAGCCGCGCGAAATCACGCCGCGCGTGATCCGCGAAGACAACTACGGCGGCGGTTTGCACTGACAGATATGGCCGAAATCAAGAACTACACACTCAACTTCGGTCCCCAGCACCCCGCGGCACACGGCGTGCTGCGCCTGGTGCTCGAGCTGGACGGCGAAGTGATCCAGCGTGCCGACCCCCACATCGGCCTGCTGCACCGTGCGACCGAGAAGCTCGCCGAATCGCGCACCTTCATCCAGTCGCTGCCCTACATGGACCGCCTCGACTACGTGTCGATGATGTCCAACGAGCACGCCTACTGCCTCGCCATCGAGCGGATGATGGGCCTCGATGTGCCGATCCGCGCGCAGTACATCCGCGTGATGTTCGCCGAGATCACCCGCCTGCTGAACCACCTGCTGTGGCTCGGCGCGCACGGTCTCGATTGCGGCGCGATGAACATGCTCATCTACTGCTTCCGCGAGCGTGAAGACCTGTTCGACATGTACGAAGCCGTGTCCGGCGCGCGCATGCACGCGGCGTACTTCCGCCCGGGCGGCGTCTATCGCGACCTGCCGGATTCGATGCCGCAGTACAAGGTCAGCAAGATCAAGAACGCGAAGGCCATCGAGAAGCTCAATGAGAACCGCCAGGGCTCGTTGCTCGACTTCATCGACGACTTCTGCAAGCGCTTCCCGAAGATGGTCGACGAGTACGAGACGCTGCTCACCGACAACCGCATCTGGAAGCAGCGCACCGTGGGCATCGGCGTGGTCACGCCGGAGCGCGCGCTGAACCTCGGCTTCACCGGCCCGATGCTGCGTGGCTCGGGCGTCGAATGGGACCTGCGCAAGAAGCAGCCCTACGACGTCTACGACCAGATGCAGTTCGACGTGCCCGTGGGCAAGACTGGCGACTGCTACGACCGCTATCTGGTTCGCGTGGAGGAAATGCGCCAGGCCAACAAGATCATCCAGCAGTGCTCGGCCTGGCTGCGCGCCAACCCCGGCCCGGTGATCACCAGCAACCACAAGGTCGCCGCGCCCGCGCGCGAATCGATGAAGGCGAACATGGAGGAGCTGATCCACCATTTCAAGCTCTTCACCGAAGGCTTCCACGTGCCCGAAGGCGAAGCGTATGCCGCCGTCGAGCACCCCAAGGGCGAGTTCGGCATCTACCTCGTGAGCGACGGCGCCAACAAGCCGTACCGCCTGAAGATCCGCGCCCCGGGCTTCCCGCACCTCGCTGCCCTCGACGAAATGTCGCGCGGCCACATGATCGCCGACGCTGTCGCGGTGATCGGCACGATGGACATCGTGTTCGGCGAAATCGACAGGTGAGAGAGAGCGAATGACGATTTCCTCAACCCATCACCATGACGCGGCGCCCTCGGCGCCGCTGAAGGCCGCCATCCTCGAGCGCTTTGCGCGCGAGGTCGCCAAGTACCCCGAAGCCGGCAAGCAGTCGGCCGTGATGGCCTGCCTGGCCATCGTCCAGCAGGACGAAGGCTTCGTGAGCGTGCAGCGCGAGCGCGAGATCGCCGCCTACCTCGGCATGGCGCCCATCGCCGTGCACGAGGTGACGACCTTCTACAACATGTACAACCAGCATCCGGTGGGCAAGTTCAAGCTCAACGTGTGCACCAACCTGCCGTGCCAGCTGCGCGATGGCGTCACCGCGCTCGTGCATCTCGAGAAGAAGCTGGGCATCAAGATGGGCGAGACCACGGCCGACGGCCTGTTCACGCTGCAGCAGAGCGAATGCCTGGGCGCCTGCGCCGATTCGCCCGTGATGCTGGTCAACGACCGCACCATGTGCAGCTTCATGAGCAACGACAAGCTCGACCAGCTCATCGACGGTTTGCGCAGTGCCAAGCCAGGGGAGGCTTCGTGATGACGCCCGAACAGGTTCTCTCGCAATTCCAGGCCACCGGTGTCCAGACCTGCTTCCATGACCGCCACATCGGCGCTCAGATCTATGCAGGCCTGGACGGCACCAACTGGCACCTGGCCGACTACGAAGCGCGCGGCGGCTACCAGGCGCTGCGCAAGATCCTCACCGAGGGCCTCACGCCCGACCAGGTGATCGCCGAAGTGAAGGCCTCGGGTCTGCGCGGCCGTGGCGGCGCCGGTTTCCCGACCGGCCTGAAGTGGAGCTTCATGCCTCGCCAGTTCCCGGGCCAGAAGTACCTCGTCTGCAATTCGGACGAAGGCGAGCCCGGCACGTGCAAGGACCGCGACATCCTGCAGTTCAACCCGCACATCGTGATCGAAGGCATGGCCATCGCCGCGTATGCGATGGGCATCAGTGTGGGCTACAACTACATCCACGGCGAGATCTTCCAGAGCTACGACCGCTTCGAGGCCGCCCTCGAAGAGGCACGTGCCGCCGGCTACCTCGGCGACAAGATCATGGGCAGCACGTACAACTTCCAGTTGCACGCCGCCCACGGCTTCGGTGCCTACATCTGCGGCGAAGAAACCGCGCTGCTCGAATCGCTCGAAGGCAAGAAGGGTCAGCCGCGCTTCAAGCCGCCGTTCCCGGCCAGCTTCGGCCTGTACGGCAAGCCGACCACCATCAACAACACCGAGACCTTCGCGGCGGTGCCCTGGATCATCCGCAACGGCGGGCAGGCCTACCTCGAGTGCGGCAAGCCGAACAACGGCGGCACCAAGATCTACTCGGTGAGCGGTGACGTCGAGCTGCCCGGCAACTACGAAGTGCCGATGGGCACGCCGTTCTCCAAGCTGCTCGAACTGGCCGGCGGCGTGCGCAAGGGCCGCACGCTCAAGGCCGTGATTCCCGGCGGCTCGTCGTCGCCGGTGCTGCCGGCCGACATCATGATGGCCTGCACCATGGACTACGACTCCATCGCCAAGGCCGGCTCCATGCTGGGCTCGGGCGCGGTGATCGTCATGGACGACACGCGTTCGATGGTCGAGTCGCTCAAGCGCCTCTCGTACTTCTACATGCACGAGTCCTGCGGCCAGTGCACCCCCTGCCGCGAAGGCACGGGTTGGCTCTACCGCGTGGTGGACCGCATCCACAACGGCCAGGGCAAGCCCAGCGACATGCAGCTGCTGGACTCCGTGGCCGGCGACATCATGGGCCGCACCATCTGTGCGCTCGGTGATGCGGCGGCCATGCCCGTGCGCGCCATGATCAAGCACTTCCGCCATGAGTTCGAGGCCCTGATCCCGGGTCACGTCCCGACGGCGCCCGTCAAGGCCTGAGTGCGAGAAGAAACACAGACATGATCGAAATCGAACTCGACGGCAAGAAGGTCGAAGTGACCGAAGGCAGCATGGTGATGCATGCAGCCGAAAAGGCGGGCACCTACATCCCGCACTTCTGCTATCACAAGAAACTCAGCATCGCGGCCAACTGCCGCATGTGCCTGGTCGACGTGGAAAAGGCGCCCAAGCCGATGCCGGCCTGCGCCACGCCCGTCACGCAGGGCATGATCGTTCGCACCAAGAGCGACAAGGCCATCAAGGCCCAGCAGTCCGTCATGGAGTTCCTGCTGATCAACCACCCGCTGGATTGCCCCATCTGCGACCAGGGCGGCGAATGCCAGCTGCAGGATCTGGCCGTGGGCTACGGCGGTTCTTCTTCGCGTTACGAAGAAGAAAAGCGCGTCGTGTTCCACAAGGACGTCGGCCCGCTGATCAGCATGGAAGAAATGAGCCGTTGCATCCACTGCACGCGCTGCGTCCGTTTCGGCCAGGAAGTGGCCGGCGTGATGGAGCTGGGCATGTCGCACCGCGGCGAGCACTCCGAAATCGAAACCTTCCTCGGCGACTCGGTCGACTCCGAGCTGTCGGGCAACATGATCGACATCTGCCCGGTCGGTGCGCTCACGAGCAAGCCGTTCCGCTACAGCGCCCGCACCTGGGAACTGTCGCGCCGCAAGTCGGTGAGCCCGCACGATTCCACAGGTGCCAACCTGATCGTCCAGGTCAAGAACAACCGCGTGATGCGCGTGGTGCCGCTGGAGAACGAAGACGTCAACGAATGCTGGATCGCCGACCGCGACCGCTTCTCGTACGAAGCGCTCAACGGCACCGAGCGCCTGACGCAGCCCATGCTGAAGCAGGGCGGTCAATGGCAGCAGGTCGACTGGCAGACGGCGCTCGAGTACGTTGCCAACGGCCTCAAGCAGATCAAGACCGACCATGGTGCGCAAAGCATCGGCACCCTGGTCAGCCCGCACAGCACGCTCGAAGAGCTGCAGCTTGCCGCCATGCTCACGCGTGAACTGGGCAGCGACAACATCGACTACCGCCTGCGCAACGCCGAGTTCACGGCCTTCGAAGGCGTGCGCTGGCTCGGTACCTCGATCGCCTCGCTCACGCAAGTGCAGCGCGCGCTGGTCGTCGGTTCGAACCTGCGCAAGGAACACCCGCTGTTCGCACAGCGCATCCGCCAGGCCGTGCGCAAGGGCGCCGCGCTGTCGGTGATCACCTCGTCCAGCCTCATGGCCGACCGCGGTGCCTGGGCCATCGACGTGGCGCAAGCATCGATCGTCGAAGCCGATCAGTGGATCGAGGCGCTGGCAGCCGTGGCTGCGGCCATCGGCCAGACCAATGGCGCCGCCGCGCCGCTGGCACCGAAGAACGCGCCCGACGCCGCCGCGCAAGCCATCGCAGCCTCGCTGCTGAGCGGCGAACGCAAGGCGATCCTGCTCGGCAATGCCGCCACGCACCACGCACAAGCCAGCAGCCTGCTGGCCCTCGCGAACTGGATCGGCGCACAGACCGGCGCCACCGTCGGCTACCTGACCGAAGCGGGCAACACCGTGGGCGCACAGCTCGTCGGCGCCTTCCCGCAAAACGGCGGCCTCGATGCCGGCCGCATGCTTGCCGCCGGCTCCGGCCTCAAGGCCGTGCTGCTGCTGAACACCGAGCCGGTGTTCGACTCGGCCGCCGGTGCTGCCGCCGCCGATGTCATCGGCAATGCGCAGATGGTGGTCACGCTGAGCCCCTTCAAGGCCAACCTCGAGTTCAGCGACGTGCTGCTGCCCATCGCCCCGTTCACCGAAACGCCCGGCACCTTCGTCAATGCCGAAGGCCGCCTGCAGGGTTTCCATGCCGTCGTGAAGCCGCAAGGCGAAACGCGTCCGGCCTGGAAGGTGCTGCGCGTGCTGGCGAACCTGCTCGGCCTGCCGGGCTTCGCCTTCGAATCGACCGCCGAGGTGCTGGCCACCGTCGGTGACAAGGGCACCGTGCCGGCGAACGCGCTGAGCAACGCCACCTCCGCCAAGGCCGTCGCGGCCAGCGGCGCCGTGGCCGCACCCGTGGTCGCGAGCATCTACCAGCTCGACTCGATCGTGCGCCGCGCACCGTCGCTGCAGCTGACCGCCGACGCGCGCCACAGCGCACAGGCCGCACCCGCTCGTGCCGAGGAGGCCCTGGCATGATCGACGCAATTCATGGCTTCGGCCAGGGGCTGGTCGCCGCAGGCTGGTGGACGTCCGTCGTCTGGCCCGTGGTCTGGACGCTGATCAAGATCATCGTCGTCGTGATCCCGCTGATGTTGGCTGTGGCGTACCTCACGCTGTGGGAACGCAAGGCCATCGGCTTCACGCAGATCCGCGTGGGCCCGAACCGCATCGGGCCGCTGGGCCTGCTGCAGCCGATCGCCGACGCGCTCAAGCTGATGACCAAGGAAATCATCCTTCCGACGGTCGCCAACAAGGGCCTGTTCCTGCTCGGTCCCATCATGACCATCATGCCGGCGCTGGCCGCATGGGCCGTGATTCCCTTCGGCCCCGACGTGGCGCTGGCCAACATCAATGCCGGCCTGCTGTTCGTGATGGCCATCACCTCGCTCGAGGTGTACGGCGTGATCATCGCCGGCTGGGCCTCGAACTCGAAGTACGCCTTCCTGGGCGCGCTGCGCGCCTCGGCACAGATGGTGAGCTACGAAATCGCGATGGGCTTCTGCTTCGTCGTGGTGCTGATGGTCACGGGCAGCCTGAACATGTCCGACATCGTGACGGTGCAGGGCAAGGGCATGTTCCATGACATGGGGCTGGGCTTCCTGTCGTGGAACTGGCTGCCGCTGCTGCCGATCTTCGTCGTGTACTTCATCTCGGGCCTGGCCGAAACCAACCGCCACCCGTTCGACGTGGTGGAAGGCGAATCGGAAATCGTGGCCGGCCACATGATCGAGTACTCGGGCATGAGCTTCGCGATGTTCTTCCTGGCCGAGTACGCCAACATGTGGCTCGTCTCGATCCTGACCGTGGTGCTGTTCCTCGGCGGATGGCTGCCGCCGTTCGAGTTCCTGAGCTTCATTCCGGGCTGGATCTGGCTGGGCCTGAAGACCTTCTGCGTGGTCACCATGTTCCTGTGGGTGCGCTCGACGTTCCCGCGCTTCCGCTACGACCAGATCATGCGTCTGGGCTGGAAGATCTTCATTCCCGTCACCCTGGTGTGGCTGGTCGTGGTCGGTGGCTGGATGCAGACGCCGTTCAACATCTGGAAATAAGCAGGAAGCGACGACATCATGACTGCTTCACACACCGCCGGAGGGCTCGGACGCACCTCCAAGCTGGCCTCCGCACCGTTCTCGCTCAAGGACTTCCTGGGCAGCTTCATGCTGTTCGAACTGTTCAAGGGCCTGGCCATCACGGGCAAGTACGCCTTCGCGCGCAAGATCACCGTCCAGTTCCCCGAAGAGAAGACGCCGCTGTCGCCGCGCTTCCGTGGCCTGCACGCGCTGCGCCGCTACGAGAACGGCGAAGAGCGCTGCATCGCCTGCAAGCTCTGCGAGGCCGTGTGCCCCGCGCTGGCGATCACCATCGAATCCGACGTGCGTGACGACGGCTCGCGCCGCACCACGCGCTACGACATCGACCTGACCAAGTGCATCTTCTGCGGCTTCTGCGAAGAGAGCTGCCCGGTCGACTCGATCGTCGAGACGCACATCTTCGAATACCACGGCGAAAAGCGCGGCGACCTGTACTTCACCAAGGACATGCTGCTGGCCGTGGGCGACCGCTACGAAAAAGAAATCGCGGCGAACAAGGCGGCCGACGCCAAGTACCGCTGAGCCGGCTCCGCTCGAAACCCGTACCAATCGAATTCCAATGGACGTCAAGACCGGTCTGTTCTATCTGTTTGCCGCGGTGCTGCTGTTTGCAGCCTTCCGCGTCATCACCTCCCGCAACCCCGTGTACGCCGCGCTGTACCTGGTGCTGGCTTTCTTCCAGGCCTCGGCCATCTGGCTGCTGCTGCGCGCCGAGTTCCTCGCGATCTCGCTCGTGCTGGTGTACGTCGGTGCCGTGATGGTGCTGTTCCTGTTCGTCGTGATGATGCTGGACATCGACGTCGACGGCCTGCGAGAGGGCTTCTGGAAGCACTTCCCGCTGGCGGCCGGCATCGGCGCGCTCATCGCGCTCGAAATGGCGGCTGTGCTCATGGGCGGCTTCCGCCTGGGCGAAGGCCCGCGCGCCATGGCGACGACCTCGCCCAACAGCTCGAACACGCTCGAGCTGGGCAAGCTGCTGTATTCCGAATACCTCTATCCGCTGGAAATCGCTGCTGTCATCCTGCTGGTGGCCATCATTGCCGCCATTGCACTGACGCTGCGCACCCGCAAGGACAGCAAGTACGTCAACCCGTCGGACCAGGTGCGCGTGAAGGCGCGCGACCGCGTGCGCATCGTGCAGATGCCCGTCACGCGTGCGGCCGAGCCGGTGGTTGAGGCCCCGGCAGCGGATGCCGCTGCAAAGGAAAACAAGGCATGACGCTCACGCTCGGACACTTCCTCTCGCTCGGCGCGATGCTCTTCGCGCTGTCGGTGATCGGCATCTTCCTGAACCGCAAGAACCTGATCGTGCTGCTGATGGCCATCGAACTGATGCTGCTCGCGGTCAACATGAACTTCGTGGCCTTCTCGCACTACCTGGGCGACATGCACGGCCAGATCTTCGTGTTCTTCATCCTGACGGTGGCGGCGGCCGAATCGGCCATCGGCCTGGCGCTGCTGGTCCTGTTGTTCCGCAACAAGTCCAACATCAACGTCGACGAACTCAACTCGCTCAAGGGTTGACAGCAGTATGAGCGCAACCCTTTCCGCATCCACCTTGCTGGCCGTGCCGCTGGCACCCCTGGTCGGCGCCGCACTTGCCGGCCTGTTCGGCACGAAATTCGGCGGCAACCACATCGGCCGCAAGGTCACGCATTCGCTGACCATCCTGGGCGTGTTCGTCGCCTTCGTGATCTCGGCGATGACGCTGAAGTCGGTCATCGTCGACGGCGCCCGCTTCAACCAGACCATCTACGAATGGATGATGGTCGGCGGCCTGAAGATGGAAGTCGGCTTCCTGGTCGACGGCCTCACGGCCATGATGATGTGCGTCGTGACCTTCGTGTCGCTGATGGTCCACATCTACACCATCGGCTACATGGAAGAAGACGACGGCTACAACCGCTTCTTCTCGTACATCTCGCTCTTCACCTTCTCGATGCTGATGCTCGTCATGAGCAACAACATGCTCCAGCTGTTCTTCGGCTGGGAGGCGGTGGGCCTGGTGTCGTACCTGCTGATCGGCTTCTGGTTCAACAAGCCCACGGCCATCTTCGCGAACATGAAGGCCTTCCTGGTCAACCGCGTGGGTGACTTCGGCTTCATCCTGGGCATCGGCCTGATCGCCGCCTACGCCGGCACGCTGAACTACGGCGAAGCCTTCGCCAAGGCGCACACGCTGGCCGGCATCACCTTCCCGGGCACCGAGTGGATGCTCATCACGGTGATCTGCATCTGCCTGTTCATCGGCGCGATGGGCAAGAGCGCCCAGTTCCCGCTGCACGTGTGGCTGCCCGACTCGATGGAAGGCCCGACCCCCATCTCGGCGCTGATCCACGCGGCGACCATGGTGACGGCCGGCATCTTCATGGTGGCGCGCATGTCGCCGCTGTTCGAGCTGAGCGACACGGCCCTGAGCTTCATCCTCGTGATCGGTGCCATCACCGCGCTGTTCATGGGCTTCCTGGGCATCATCCAGAACGATATCAAGCGCGTGGTCGCGTACTCGACGCTCTCGCAGCTGGGCTACATGACGGTGGCGCTCGGTGCCTCGGCCTACTCGGTCGCGGTGTTCCACCTGATGACGCACGCCTTCTTCAAGGCGCTGCTGTTCCTTGGCGCAGGCTCGGTGATCATCGGCATGCACCACAACCAGGACATCCGCTGGATGGGTGGCGTGCGCAAGTACATGCCCATCACCTGGATCACCTCGCTGCTGGGTTCGCTCGCGCTGATCGGCACGCCGTTCTTCTCGGGCTTCTACTCGAAGGACAGCATCATCGAGGCCGTGCACGAAAGCCACCTGTGGGGCGCGCAGTTCGCCTACTACGCGGTGCTGGCCGGCGTGTTCGTGACGGCGTTCTACTCGTTCCGCATGTACTTCCTGGTCTTCCACGGCAAGGAACGCTACGACCAGAACCCGGACGCACACCACGACGACCATGCGCACGACGCGCACGGACACGACGACCATGGCCATGGCCACGACGCCCACAAGCCGCACGAATCGCCGATGGTGGTCTGGCTGCCGCTGGTGCTGCTGGCGATCCCCTCGGTGGTGATCGGCTTCATGACCATCGACCCGATGCTGTTCGGCAGTTTCTTCAAGGACGCGATCTTCGTCGACGGTTCCAAGCACCACGCGATGGGCGAGTTGAAGGAAGCCTTCCACGGCCCGGTCGCCATGGCGATCCACGGCCTGCAGACCGCACCGTTCTGGCTGGCGCTGGCCGGCGTGGCGCTCTCGTACTACATGTACATGATGAACCCGGCGCTGCCGGCCGCCATCAAGCGCGCCTTCAGCCCGATCTACAACCTGCTCGAGAACAAGTACTACCTCGACTGGATCAACGAGAACATCCTCGCCCGCGGTGCGCGCCTGCTCGGCACGGGCCTGTGGAAGGGCGGCGACCAGGCGCTGATCGACGGCGCGCTCGTCAACGGTTCCTGGAAGGTGGTGGGTCGCGTGGCCGGCGTCGTGCGCTGGCTGCAGTCGGGCTTCATCTACCACTACGCCTTCGCGATGCTGCTGGGCATCTTCATCCTGATGACGTACTTCGTCTGGTTCAAACGTTGAGCCCGAACGCTGGAGAAAAAGAAAAATGGGTTTGTTGAGCCTTGCCATCTGGGTGCCGATCGCATTCGGCGCCGTGCTGCTGGCGTTTGGCCGCGACGAGCACGCCAAGGGCGTGCGCTGGGTCGCGCTCGTCGGTGCCATCGTGAGCTTCCTGGTCACGGTGCCGCTGTTCACGCGCTTCCAGAACGGAACCGCCGCGATGCAGTTCGTCGAGAAGACGAGCTGGATCTCGCGCTTCAACGTCAACTACCACCTGGGCATCGACGGCATGTCGCTGTGGCTGGTGCTGCTGACCTCGTTCATCACGGTCGTGGTCGTGATCTCGGCCTGGGAAGTGATCACCGAGCGCGTGAACCAGTACATGGGCGCGTTCCTGATCCTGTCGGGTTTCATGATCGGCGTGTTCTCGGCGCTCGACGGCATTCTGTTCTACGTGTTCTTCGAAGCCACGCTGATCCCGATGTACCTGATCATCGGCATCTGGGGCGGTCCGAACAAGATCTACGCGGCGTTCAAGTTCTTCCTGTACACGCTGCTCGGCTCGCTGCTGATGCTGGTCGCGCTGATCTTCCTGTACAACAAGTCGGGCGGCAGCTTCGACATCCTGAGCTGGCACAAGCTGCCGCTGGGTTCGACCGCGCAGACCTTCCTGTTCTTCGCCTTCTTCGCGGCCTTCGCCGTCAAGGTGCCGATGTGGCCGGTCCACACCTGGCTGCCCGACGTGCACGTCGAGGCCCCCACGGGCGGTTCGGCCGTGCTGGCCGCGATCATGCTGAAGCTGGGTGCCTACGGTTTCCTGCGCTTCTCGATGCCCATCGCGCCTGACGCTTCGCACGAGTGGGCGTGGCTCATGATCGCGCTGTCGCTCATCGCCGTGATCTACGTGGGCCTGGTTGCGCTGGTGCAGCAGGACATGAAGAAGCTGGTGGCGTACTCGTCGGTGGCCCACATGGGCTTCGTGACGCTGGGCTTCTTCATCTTCAACGAGCTCGGCGTGTCCGGCGGCATCGTGCAGATGATTGCCCACGGCTTCGTGTCGGGCGCCATGTTCCTGGGCATCGGCGTGCTGTACGACCGCGTGCACTCGCGCCAGATCGCCGACTACGGCGGCGTGGTCAACACCATGCCCAAGTTCGCCGCGTTCGCGCTGCTGTTCGCCATGGCCAACTGCGGCCTGCCGGGCACCGCCGGTTTCGTGGGCGAATGGATGGTGATCCTGGGCGCCGTCAAGGCCAACTTCTGGGTCGGCCTGGGCGCTGCCACCGCACTGATTTTCGGCGCTGCCTACACCCTGTGGATGTACAAGCGCGTGTACCTGGGCCCGGTCGGCAACGACCACGTCAAGGAACTGAAGGACATCAACGCCCGCGAATTCCTGATGCTCTCGCTGCTGGCGATCGCCGTGCTGTGGATGGGCCTGTATCCGAAGCCTTTCACCGACGCGATGGATGCCTCCGTCGTCGAGCTTCTGCGCCACGTGGCGATTTCGAAGCTGCCCGTCTGATGCCACGCTGAAGAAGAGAACGAGATGATTGACAAACTCAGCTGGGTGACGATCTACCCCGAAATCGTGTTGCTGGTCATGGCCTGCATCATTGCGCTGGTCGACCTGTCGGACACGAGCCCGCGCCGCACCCGCACCTACATCCTGACGCTGCTCACGCTGGCGGCGGTGGCCGTGCTGACCGGCCTGGCCGCTGTCGGCGGCAAGACCTCCTACGGCTTCGGCGGCATGGTGGTGAGCGACACGATGGGCAACTGGCTCAAGTGCTTCGCCTCGCTGGCCCTGATGGTGACGCTGGTCTACGGCCGTCCCTACGCGGCCGACCGCGAGATGCTGCGCGGCGGCGAGATGTTCACGATCAGCATGCTGGCCCTGCTGGGCATGTTCGTGATGATCGGCGGCAGCAACTTCCTGCTGATCTACCTCGGCCTGGAACTGCTCACGCTGTCGAGCTACGCGCTCGTGGCGCTGCGCCGCGACAACGCGGTGGCCAGCGAAGCCGCCATGAAGTACTTCGTGCTCGGCGCCATGGCCAGCGGCTTCCTGCTGTACGGCCTGTCGATGATGTACGGCGCCACCGGCTCGCTCGACCTGAACGAAGTGTTCAAGGCGATCTCGACCGGCAAGGTGAACCACCAGGTGCTGGTATTCGGTCTGGTCTTCATCGTGGCCGGCCTGGCGTTCAAGGTCGGTGCCGCTCCGTTCCACATGTGGGTGCCCGACGTCTACCAGGGCGCGCCGACGGCGATCACGCTGCTGATCGGTGCCGCGCCAGAGCTGGCTGCCTTCGGCATCATCATCCGTCTCCTGGTCGACGGCCTGCAGCCGCTGGCCATCGACTGGCAGCAGATGCTCGCCGTGCTGGCGGTGGCGTCACTCGTGATCGGCAACCTGGCCGCCATCGCGCAGAGCAACCTCAAGCGCATGCTGGCCTACTCGACCATCGCGCAGATGGGCTTCATGCTGCTGGGCCTGGTGGCGGGTTCCGACCTGCAGGGCACGCAGAACGCGCAGGCCGCCTACAGCGCCGCGATGTTCTACGTCGTGACCTACGTGCTGACCACGCTGGCCAGCTTCGGCATCATCCTGCTGCTGGCGCGCGAAGGCTTCGAAAGCGAAGAGATCACCGACCTGGCCGGCCTGAACCAGCGCAGCCCGCTGTACGCCGGCGTGATGGCCATCGCGATGTTCTCGCTGGCCGGCCTGCCGCCACTCGTTGGCTTCTACGCCAAGCTGGCCGTGCTGCAGGCGCTGATCGCCTCGGGCGCCGCCATCTACATCGGCCTGGCGGTGTTCGCCGTGATCACCTCGCTGATCGGCGCGTTCTACTACCTGCGCGTGGTCAAGGTCATGTACTTCGACGCACCCGTCACGGCGACCACCGTGTCGGCCTCGTTCGACGTGCGCACCGTGCTCACGATCAACGGCGCGCTGATCCTCATTCTTGGTGTCCTGCCCGGCG
Source organism: Variovorax sp. GW460-12-1-14-LB1 (assembly GCF_059423605.1). Classification (NCBI taxonomy): domain Bacteria; kingdom Pseudomonadati; phylum Pseudomonadota; class Betaproteobacteria; order Burkholderiales; family Comamonadaceae; genus Variovorax; species Variovorax sp. GW460-12-1-14-LB1. Next base: position 81,990 of record NZ_JBWKYF010000017.1, on the reverse strand, counting down.
GTCTGATGACGCTGTGCTACGACGCCATCGCGGCCACGCTGGCCCACTGACGCGGTCCGCAACACGGTGTCGCAAACCGCGTCGGTCTGGGTGGTGCTGCTGGTGGCCCTGGTGGCCGCCAACCTGCCGTTCCTGAATGAGCGCCTGTTCGGGGCGGTGCCCCTGTCGACCGCGCACAAGTCGCTCGCCATCCGCTTCGGCGAACTGGTGGTGCTGTACTTCATCGCCGGCGGCATCGGCCTGCTGTTCGAACGCAGGGCAGGGCAGATCGCCGCGCAGGGCTGGGAGTTCTACGCGGTGACGGCCTCGCTGTTCGTCGTGCTGGCCTTCCCCGGGTTCACCTGGCGCTACCTGATGAAGCACAGGCACTGACCGACATGACTTCTCCTGCCGCTACCACCGCCGATCTGCACCTGAAGGAAGCGCTCGTCAGCAGCGAAGAGCTCTTCAAGGGCAAGTTCCTGCACGCCAAGCGCGACACCATCCGCCTGCCCGACGGCCACAGCGCCACGCGCGAGTACGTGGTGCATCCCGGCGCGGTGGTGGTGATTCCGCTGCTCGACGACGGCCGCGTGGTGCTGGAGCGCCAGTTCCGCTACCCGGTGGACCGCGTGATCGTCGAGTTTCCCGCGGGCAAGCTCGACGCCGGCGAAGATCCGCTGCTGTGCGGCCAGCGCGAACTGCTCGAGGAAACCGGCTACACCGCGCGCGAATGGGCGCATGCGGGCGCCACGCACCTGGCGGTGGCGTACTCGACCGAGATCATCCACATCTACTTCGCACGCGGCCTCTCGCTGGGCGAGCGGCAGCTCGACCATGGCGAGTTTCTCGATGTGTTCACCGCCACGCCGCAGGAGCTCATCGGCTGGTGCCGCGACGGCACCGTGACCGACGCGAAGACGCTCACCTGCACCCTGTGGCTGCAGAACGTCCTGTCGGGCGCATGGGCACTGGATTGGCAGGCCGCAGCCTCGCAAGGCGGCGCGGGATAATCCGCGCATGAAGGTCCTCGATCTCCGCTGCACGCACGGCCACGGCTTCGAGGGCTGGTTCGCGTCCAACGAGGCGTTCGACAGCCAGCTCGCGAGCGGCCTGGTCGAGTGCCCGGTCTGCGGCGACACCGCCATCGTCAAGCTGCTGAGCGCGCCCCGCCTGAACCTGAGCAACGCCAAGGCGCCGAAGGAAGAAGGGCGCGGCGACGCGGCCCGCGTGCCGGCGGCACCCGCAACGCCTTCCACGCAAGTATCCGCAAGCGCGACTTCACCCGAAGCCCGCTGGATGCGCGCCGTGCGCGAAGTGCTGGCCAAGACCGAAGACGTCGGCGACCGCTTTGCCGACGAGGCGCGCAAGATGCATTACGGCGAAACCGCCGAGCGCGGCATCCGCGGCCAGGCCACACCGGAGCAGACCGAGGCGCTGCTCGATGAAGGCATTCCGGTGATGGCGCTGCCGATTCCGGCGGCGCTCAAGGAAACCCTGCAGTAACCGACGACTGACCCGATCGGGTCAGGCCGTGAACTGCAGCGCGGCCAGCCGCGCGTACACGCCGCCTTGCGCCACCAGCGCCGCGTGCGTTCCCTGTTCGACGATGCCGCCGTGGTCCAGCACGATGATGCGGTCGGCCTTCTGCACGGTCGCCAGGCGGTGGGCGATCACGAGCGTGGTGCGGTTTTCCATCGCCGATTCGAGCGCGGCCTGCACCATGCGTTCGCTCTCGGCGTCGAGCGCGCTGGTGGCTTCGTCCAGCAGCAGCAGCGGTGGGTTCTTCAGGATGGCCCGTGCGATGGCGATGCGCTGGCGCTGGCCGCCCGACAGCCGCACGCCGCGTTCGCCCAGGAAGGTGTCGTAGCCCTCGGGCAGGGCCTGCAGGAAGTCGTGCGCGAAGGCGGCGCGCGCGGCGGCGTGCACCTCGTCGGCGCTCGCGTCGGGCCGGCCGTAGCGGATGTTCTCGAAGGCGCTGGCCGAAAAGATCACCGCGTCCTGCGGCACGAGGCCGATGCGGGTGCGCAGGTCGTGCAGGGCGAGTGCGTCCAGCGACGCGCCGTCGAGCACGATGCGGCCCGACTGCGGGTCGTAGTAGCGCAGCAGCAGCTGGAACACCGTGCTCTTGCCCGCGCCGCTGGACCCCACCAGCGCCACGGTCTCGCCCGGCGCGATGTCCAGGCTGAAGTCGCGCAGCGCCGGCGTGCCCGGCCGCGAGGGGTAGTGGAAGGTGATCGCGTCGAAGCGGATGGCGCTGCCCGCGGCGGGAACGGGCGCGACCGCCGGCCGTGCGGGTGACGCAATGGCCGTCGGCGCATGCAGCAGTTCCATCAGGCGCTCGGTGGCGCCGGCCGCGCGCAGCAAGTCGCCGTACACCTCGCCGAGCACCGCGGTGGCGCTCGCCAGGATCGCCACGTAGACCACGGTCTGGCCCAGGTGGCCGGCCGTGATGTCGCCGCGCAGCACGGCCTGCGTGCCTTCGTACAGGCCCCAGAGCAGGGCGGCCGAGGTGGCGATGATGATGAAGGCCACGAGCACCGAGCGCGCGCGCGTGCGGCGCACGGCGGTATGAAAGGCGTTCTCGGTCGAGCCCTTGAAGCGGTCGGCCTCGCGGCCTTCGGCCGTGTAGCTCTGCACCACGGGAATCGCGTTCAGCACCTCGGCCGCGATGGCGCTCGAGTCGGCCACGCGGTCCTGGCTGGCGCGCGACAGCTTGCGCACACGGCGGCCGAACCACATGCTCGGCAGCACCACCAGCACCAGGATGCCCAGCACCTGCACCATCACATAGGGGTTGGTCCACACCAGCACCGCCAGCGCGCCCACGCCCATGACGGCGTTGCGCAGGCCCATGCTCAGCGACGAGCCGACGACCGTCTGCACCAGCGTGGTGTCGGCCGTGAGGCGCGACAGCACCTCGCCGGTCTGCGTGGTCTCGAAGAAGGCCGGGCTCTGCTGCAGCACATGGCCGTAGACCGCGTTGCGCAGGTCGGCCGTGACGCGCTCGCCGAGCCAGCTCACCGTATAGAAGCGCGCCGCCGAAAACAGGCCCAGCGCCACGGCCACGGCGAAGAGGGCACCGAAGTGCTCGCGCAGCGCCATGGTCTGGGCGCCCTTGTCGGCGCTGACCAGGCCGCCATCAATCAGGCTGCGCAGGGCGATAGGAAAAGCCAGCGTCGTGACCGCCGCCATCACCAGGAAGACCCCCGCCAGCACGATCTGCACGCGGTAGGGGCGAAGGAAGGGGCGCAACCCCGACAGCGAGCGGGGCGAGCCCTTGGCTGCGGAGGACGACGGAGGGGAAGAAGCCATGGGCGCGAATTCTACCGAGCCCTTGCCCCCACAAAGGTCGCCTTGACAGTAATTGCCATGACAACTAATATTTCGGACATGAGCGATGCCCCCATTTCCCCGGTCCCTCCGACGCCCGACGAGGCCGTGCGCCCGCCGGCCGACTTCTATCGCGCCGAGGACTACCGCGCCGAAGAGAGCATCGGCTACCTGATGCGCCGCATCGTCACGTCCGTCGGCCAGACCGTCGGCACGCGCATGTGCGAGCCCGGCAGCCCCACCTACCCGCAGTGGGTGCCGCTGTACAAGCTGCACGTCGGCGCCGCCACCACCGTGGCCGAGCTGGCCCGCGCCTGCGAACTCGACACCGGCGCCATGACGCGCCTGCTCGACCGCCTCGAGGCCAAGGGCCTGTGCCGCCGCGTGCGCTCGCTCGAAGACCGCCGCGTGGTCAACATCGAACTCACCGACGAAGGCCGTGCGGCCGCGAAGGAAGTGCCCTATGTGCTGAGCCGGGTACAGAACGAGTACCTGGCCGGTTTCAGCCTCGAAGAATGGGAGCAGCTCAAGGACTACTTGCGCCGCATCCTCGACAACGCACAGGGCCTTGCGGCCCGTGGAGAGAAGAATGACTGAGTCTTTCGCCGTGCGCGCGCTGCGCCGCACGCCCGTCGTGGCCGCCGCGCTGGCGGTGGTCGCGCTCGCCGGTTGCGCCGACATGGCCGGCATCGGCTCGCACGCCACGCTGCGCGATGCGTCCACGCTCGGCATCGCGGCCGACCCCGCGCGCGCCACCGTGCCCAGCCTGGACAGCCAGTGGTGGCAGGCCTTCGGCGACAGCCAGCTCAATGCGTTGGTCGACCAGGCCGTGGCCGGCAACCCGAACCTGCAGGTCGCGCGTGCGCGCCTCGTGCGCGCTCAGGCCTCGGCGGACATCGCCGGCGCGGCGCTGCTGCCCAAGGTCGGTGCCGACCTGAACCTGAACCGCCAGAAGTTCAACAGCAACTACATCTACCCGGCGCCGCTGGGCGGCTCGACGCAGAACATCGGCCTGCTGCAGCTGGGCGCGAGCTGGGAGCTCGACTTCTTCGGCAAGAACCGCAGCGCGCTCGACACCGCCCTCGGCGCGGCCAACGCGGCAGCGGCCGACGCCGATGCAGCCCGCGTGCTGCTTGCGAGCAACGTGGCGCGCAGCTACTTCCAGTGGGCGCGTCTGAACGAGCAGGTCGAAGTGGCCAAGCGCACGCTGGCCCAGCGCGACGAGACCTTCAAGCTGGTGCGCGACCGCGTGTCCGCCGGCCTCGACACCCGTCTCGAACTGCGCCAGAGCGAAGGCGGCCTGCCCGAAGCCCGTCAGCAGATCGAAGCGCTCAACGAGCAGATCGCGCTGCAGCAGCACGCGCTCGACGCGCTCGTGGGCCAGCCCAACGTGTCGGCCTCGCTGAAGCCGCCGGTGCTCGCCGGCGTGAAGCCGATGGCGCTGCAGGCGAACATCCCGGCCGACCTGCTGGGCCGCCGCGCCGACATCGCCGCCGCGCGCTGGCGCGTCGAAGCGGCTACCAGCGACGTGGCCAATGCCAAGACCCAGTTCTATCCCAACGTGAACCTCACGGCCTTTGCCGGCTTCCAGAGCCTGGGTTTCGGCAAGCTGCTCAAGTCGGGCAGCGAGCAGTGGGGCGTGGGCCCGGCCATCCACCTGCCGATCTTCGAAGGCGGGCGCCTGCGCGCCAACCTGCGCGGCAAGTCGGCCGACCTCGACGTGGCCATCGAAAGCTACAACGCCACCGTGCTCGACGCCGTGCGCGATGCGGCCGACCAGGTCTCGAGCGCGCAGTCGATCGTGCGCCAGCAGACCGAGCAACGCGCCGCGCAGACGGCCGCCGAAGGCGCCTATGACATTGCCGTGCAGCGCTACCGCGCGGGCCTGGGCAACTACCTCAACGTCCTGACCGCCGAAACCGCCGTGCTGGCCCAGCGCCGCCTCGCGGTCGATCTGGCGGCCCGCGCCCTCGACACGCAGGTGGGCCTGGCGCGCGCCCTGGGCGGCGGCTGGCAGCCGCCGGCCACCGCCACGGCTTCGGCGCCGACGGCCGCCACCCAGAACTGATTTGCTGATCCGCCTTCTTCGGAAAGAACTCCATCATGAGCGATAACAACACTCCGACATCCGCTTCCCCCGTGCCCACCACCGCTGCGCCCGAGGCGCCTGCGGGCAACGGCAAGCGCCGCCGCGCACTCACCGTTCTCACCGCCGTGGTGCTGGTCGTCGGCGGCGGCTGGGGCCTGTACGAATGGCTGGTCGCCAGCCATTACGAGAACACCGACAACGCCTACGTGCAGGGCAACGTCATCCAGATCACGCCGCAGATCGGCGGCACGGTCATGGCCATCGGCGCCGACGACACCGACTTCGTGAAGGCCGGCCAGCCGCTGGTGCAGCTCGACCCGGCCGACGCCAAGGTGGCGCTCGAACAGGCCGAGGCCGCGCTCGCGCAGGCCGTGCGCCAGGTGCGCACGCTGTACGCCAACAACGGCTCGCTGGCCGCGCAGGTCACGCTGCGCCAGAGCGACATCGCCAAGGCCCAGAGCGACATCGCCAAGGCGCAGGACGACCTGCAGCGCCGCCGCGCGCTGTCGGGCAACGGCGCCGTGTCGAAGGAAGAACTCAACCACGCCGAGACGCAGCTGGCCAACGCCAAGAGCGCACTGGCCGCCGCACAGGCCGGCGTGGTCGCCGCGCGCGAGGCGCTGGTCAGCAACCAGTCGCTGACCGAAGGCACCAGCGTGGCGCAGCACCCGAGCGTGCTGGCCGCCGCCGCCAAGGTGCGCGAGGCCTACCTCGCCACGCAGCGCGTGGCCATGCCCGCGCCGGTCGACGGTTACGTCGCCAAGCGCACCGTGCAGCTGGGCCAGCGCGTGGCCGCCGGCACGCCGATGATGTCCATCGTGCCGCTGCACCAGCTGTGGGTCGACGCCAACTTCAAGGAAGTGCAGCTGCGCAACATCCGCATCGACCAGCCCGTGAAGCTCACGGCCGACGTGTACGGCAAGAAGGTCGAGTACACCGGCAAGGTCGCCGGCCTGGGCGTGGGCACCGGCGCCGCCTTTGCGCTGCTGCCGGCGCAGAACGCCACCGGCAACTGGATCAAGGTGGTGCAGCGCGTCCCCGTGCGCATCGCACTCGACCCCGAGCAGCTCAAGTCAAACCCGCTGCGCATCGGCCTGTCGATGGACGCCGAGATCGACATCACGCAGAAGACCGGCAAGATGCTGGCCGATGCGCCGCGCAGCACCGCCTTCGCGCAGACACAGGTCTACAGCCAGCTCGACCGCGGCGCCGACGCCGAGGTGGACCGCATCGTCGCCGCCAACCTCGGCCGCGGCGCGCCCACGGCAGCCGTGAACCGCCCGGCAGCGTCCGCCGCCGCACCGGCCGTGCACGCCGCCACGCAGGGCCAGCCGGGCTGATCGCCGCCGGCCGCTGAACCCTCACAGCCCGCGCCATGGCCACTGCTGCTCCTGCTTACATCGCGCACCCCCCGCTCGAGGGCTCCGCCCGCGTGTGGGGCACGGTCGCGCTGTCCGCCGCCACCTTCATGAACGTGCTCGACTCGTCGATCGCGAACGTGTCGCTGCCGGCCATCTCGGGCGACCTTGGCGTGAGCACCACGCAAGGCACCTGGGTCATCACCAGCTTCGCGGTGGCCAACGCCATCGCGGTGCCGCTCACGGGTTTCATGACCCAGCGCTTCGGCCAGGTGCGCCTGTTCATGGCCAGCGTGATCCTGTTCATGGTCGCCTCGCTGCTGTGCGGCCTGGCGCCCAACATGACCACGCTCATTCTGTTCCGCGCGTTGCAGGGCTTCGTGGCGGGGCCGATGATCCCGCTGTCGCAGACGCTGCTGCTGTCGAGCTACCCGAAGGCCAAGGCCGGCCTGGCCATGGCCATGTGGTCGATGACGACGCTGGTCGCGCCCGTGATGGGACCGCTGCTCGGCGGCTGGATCACCGACAACATCTCGTGGCCGTGGATCTTCTACATCAACATCCCGGTGGGCATCGTGGCTGCGGCCATCACCTGGACGCTGTACCACAAGCGCGAGAGCAAGACGCACAAGGTGCCGATCGACGCCATCGGCCTGGCGTTGCTGGTGCTGTGGGTCGGATCGCTGCAGCTCATGCTCGACAAGGGCAAGGAGCTCGACTGGTTCCACTCGGGCGAGATCGTCACGATGGCCGTGGTGGCCGTGGTCGGCTTCGCCTTCTTCCTGGTCTGGGAGCTGACCGACAAGCACCCGGTGGTCGACCTGTCGCTGTTCAAGCGGCGCAACTTCTGGTCGGGCGCGGTGGCCACGGCCATTGCCTACGGCCTGTTCTTCGGCAACGTGGTGCTGCTGCCGCTGTGGCTGCAGCAGTGGATGGGCTACACCGCCACGCAGGCGGGGATGATCATGGCGCCCGTGGGGCTGCTGGCGATCTTCTTCTCGCCGGTGGTGGGCCTCACGGTCTCCAAGATCGACCCGCGCCGCTACGCGACCTTCTCGTTCCTCGTGTTCGCGCTGGTGCTGTGGATGCGTTCGAACTTCAACACGCAGGCCGACTTCGTGACGATCATCATCCCGACGATCATCCAGGGCATCGCGATGGCGTTCTTCTTCATTCCGCTCGTGACCATCACGCTGTCGGGCCTCACGCCCGACCGCATCCCGGCCGCGTCGGGGCTGTCGAACTTCCTGCGGATCACGGCGGGCGCCATGGGCACTTCGATCGCCACCACGCTGTGGGACAGCCGCGCGGCGCTGCACCACGCGCAGCTCGTGGAGTCGGTGAACCCGGGCAACAGCGCGGCCACCAGCGCCATCTCGGGGCTGACCGGCAGTGGCTTCAGTTCCGAGCAGGTGCTCGGGCAGATCAACCGCCTGGTCGACCAGCAGTCGTTCATGCTCGCGACGAACGACATCTTCTATGCCTCGGCGGTGCTGTTCCTGCTGCTGATCCCACTGGTGTGGCTGGCGCGGCCGCAAAAGGGCGGCGCGGGCGGCGACGCAGCCGCCGGCGCGCACTGACGACAGGCAGCGCTCGCGCATGGACCAGTTCGCGGCCATGAAGGCGTTCCGCGCCGTCGTGGAGGCCGGTGGCTTCACCGCCGCGGCCGACGCGATGGACGTGTCGCACACGGTGGTCTCGCGCCACGTCAAGCAGCTGGAAACGGCGCTGGGCGTGCAGTTGCTGAACCGCACCACGCGCCGCTTCGCGCTCACGCAGGCGGGCCAGACCTACTACGAACACGCGCGGCAGATCCTCGACCAGGTCGAGACCGCGGCGCTGGTCGTGGCGCAGCACCAGGTCGAGCCCACGGGCCTGCTGCGCATCAACGCGCCGATGTCCTTCGGGCTGGAGGAACTGGCGCAGTGGCTGCCGGCTTTTCTCGACGCACACCCGCAGGTCAAGGCCGACCTCGTGTGCAACGACCGCTTCGTCGACCTGATCGAAGAGGGCTTCGACGTGGGATTGCGACTGGCGTATGCACTCTCGGACTCGACGCTGATCGTCAAGCGCCTCGCGAGCTTCGAGGAGTGGTGGGTGGCATCGCCCGCCTACCTGCAGCGGCGCGGCACGCCGCGAACGCCCGCCGACCTGGCGGCGCACGACTGCCTGAACTATTCATTGGCCGCGAAGGCCGCACAGCCCAGCTTCACCGCGCCGGACGGCAGCGTCTGCACGGTCGACGTGGGCGGGCGGCTGCAGGCCAACAGCGGGCTCGTGCTGCGCAGCGCTGCGCTGGCGGGTACGGGGCTGGCGGCATCGCCGGCCTTCCTCGTGCGCGACCCTGTGGCGCGCGGCGAACTGGTCCGCGTGCTGCCCGAATACCGCCAGCAGCCGCTGAACCTGTACGCGCTGTATCCGCAGAACCGGCACCTGTCGCCGAAGGTGCGGGCGTTTGTCGACTTTGCCGCTGCGCGCTACCTGCCCGCGGACGGGCAGGGCGACTGAGCGCAGCAGCCGCGCCTTACTTCGCCGCAGTCGGCACCAGGTCGAAGCGGTCGCTTTGGTACTGGAACAGCAGGCAGTTGGCGCCCGGTTCGCAGCCGCTGCGGTGCGGCAGCCGCGCCGGCAGCAGGTAGTACGAACCGGCCGGGTACAGCACCTTCTTGCCGTCATCGAAGATCGCATAGAACACACCCGAGAGCACGACGGACGGGAGCGCCTGCGTGTGGCGATGGTGCGGGTTGTCGAAGCCGGCCGGGAATTCGACAAAAGCTTCGTAGGGGCCATTGCCCGTCAGGTTGCCGCGCACGTTGGCGTAGCGGATGCCGCCCGCGAGGGCCTGCCATTGCAGCGTGTCGGCCGGCGCCGAGATCGGCGTGCGGAGTGCCGGCGTGGCGGCGGTGGCGAGGCCCGGCGCGCACAGGGCACAGGACAGGGCGAGGAACAGGGCAGAAGAGCGTTTCATGGTCATGGATCGAAGAGAGTGGATTCGTGGGTGCATGCGAAGGGCAGGGCGTCAGCGGCCCGCTTCCAGCAGTTGCAGCACCTCCTCGGTCGAGCGCACCTCGGCCACCACATCCGACACCCCGCGCAGCGCCGCGCGATGCAATTCGCTGTGGCCCAGCACGCCGCCTTCCTCCAGGTCGAGGTCGCGCGTCGCGCAGGCATCGCCCACGATGAGGCTCTGGTAGCCGCGCGGTGCGGCATCGAAGGCGGTGGCCGACACGCACATGTGCGTCATGAGGCCCGTGAGGATCAGCGTCGTGATGCCGCGCGCCTGCAGCTCGGCCTCGAGTGCGGTGCCGGCGAAGGCGCTCGGCGTCGCCTTGCGCAGCACGGCGTGTTGCGGCGCCGGGTGCAGTTCGTCGTGGATGCCGAAGGCGTGGCTGCCGTCCGCGAAGATCGGGCTGTCGGCGGGTGCCACATGCTGAACATGGAACACCGGCACCGCATGCCGGTCGGCGGCATCGATCAGGCGCCGCGCCTGGCGCAGGGCGGCCAGTCCGTCGGGAATGGGCATGCGCCCGTCGAAATACTCGTTCTGGAAGTCGATCGCGATCAGCGCCGTGGCGGCGGGATCGAGACGGCTCGTGGGCACGGCGCCGGTGAGGCTGCGAATGCTGGGGTGCTTCATGCGTTCTCTGCGTGAGTGAAAGAAGGCCTGAAGCGTAGGCAGCCCGCGGGCTGCGGGGTAGAGGCGTGGCCGCACAAGATTTGTGCGGATATTGAAGGGTGACGCGGCTATTTGACGCCGTGTCCCAGCGCCTTCAGCACGTCATGGCACGCGCCCATCGTGTGGTAATCGGTCTTGCCCGCCGGGCTCTTCTCGTCGCTGATCTTCGCGTTCTGCGGCGTGAGGATGCGGTACCACGCGCCGTGCGTGTGGTCGACGAAGTGGTCCCAGCTGTAGGCCCAGATCCGGTCGTACCAATCCCAATAGCCGGCGTCGCCCGTGCGCACCGCGAGCAGGGCGGCGGCGGCGAAGCTTTCGGCCTGCACCCAGAAGTACTTGTCGCCATCGCACACCGCGCCATCGGGACCGAAGCCGTAGACCAGCCCGCCGTGCGCCGCGTCCCACCCGCGCTGCATCGCGGTGTCGAAGAAGTGGCGCGCGCGTGGCACGAGCCATTCGGTGCCGGGCGCGCCGCGCCCGAGGTGGCCCTCGAGCTGCAACAGCAACTTGGCCCACTCGGTGAGGTGGCCGGTCTGGAAGCCCCAGGGCCGGAAGATGTTGGTCTTGTCGCCGCGGTTGTAGTCCCAGTCGACCGACCAATCCTGGCGGTAGTGCTCCCACACCAGCCCGTCGGCGAGCGCGGCCTGCCGGCCCGTGATGCTCTCGGCCAGCGTGCGTGCGCGCTGAAGGTAGAAGGGCTCGCGCGTGGCGTCGTAGGCCGCGAGCATGGCCTCGCAGGCGTGCATGTTGGCGTTCTGGCCGCGGTAGGGGCCGACCTGCCAGCTTGGCGTCGCCTCGTCGGCGTACAGCTGGTGCTGCGGTTCCCAGAAATGCTGTTCCATCAGATCGCGGGTGTGCGCGAGGCCGGCGCGTGCTTCCTCGACGCCGGCCATCAGCGCATGTGCGTGCGCCAGCAGCACGAAGGCCAGGCCGTAGCAGTGCTGCGTGCCGTCCTGCACGGTGGCTTGATGGCCATCCCAGTCGATCTGCCATGCATAGCCACCATTCGGCTGCGCATGCGCGGTCTGCAGGAACGCCAGGCCGTGGCGCACCGCCGCAAGGTCGTCGGGCCGGCCGAAGCGGCGCCAAGCCATCGCGTGGTTGAACACGAAGCGTGTGCTGCTCACGAGGTGGCGCGTGCGGCGGTCGTACACCGTGCCGTCGTCCTTGAAGAAATGGAAGAAGCCGCCCGAGGCATCGCGGCTGCGCGGCGCGTAGAACGCCAGCGTGTGGGCGACGTGGTCGGCAAGGAATTCGGGTGAGCGGAAGTTCGGCATGGCGGTGATGGATTCAATCCGGGTGAAAGCGCATCGCGGCAGCGCAGCGGGCACGCCAGTTTTTCACGAAGCGTGCATGCGTGCCCGACATCCTCATGACGGTGCGCGTGCATGCATCGCGCGTTCGCAGGTGTGCGTGCTGCGGTGCGCAATGTCGTCGGGACGACAGTCGCTCGCACAGAGGGGGCGCACTCTGTGAATGGTTGCAGTGCAGCATAGGCATTTGCCCCAGTATGCAATTGCATAGCAGCCACCAACAATCGGTCCGCGCTCGATGGTGGCGCATTGAGATGGACCGCATGACCGATTTCTTTTTTCCGCACACGGACGACGCCGCGAGATGAGCGACGTCATTCTTGAAACACGCCAGCTCACCAAGGAATTCAAGGGATTCACCGCGGTCAGCAAGGTCGACCTCTCGGTGAAGCGCGGTTCGATCCACGCGCTCATCGGCCCCAACGGTGCCGGCAAGACGACCTGCTTCAACCTGCTCACCAAATTCCTCGAACCCACGGCCGGCACGATCCTGTTCAACGGCCACGACATCACGGGCGAACGCCCGGCGCAGATCGCGCGGCGCGGCGTGATCCGCTCGTTCCAGATCTCCGCCGTGTTCCCGCACCTCACGCTGCTCGAGAACGTGCGCCTGGGCCTGCAGCGCAAGCTCGGCACCTCGTACCACTTCTGGAAGAGCGAGAAGTCGCTCAAGCCGCTCGATGCGCGCGCCCGCGAACTGCTCGCCGAGGTCGGCCTCGAAGAGCTGGCCGACGAACAGACCGTGAACCTGCCCTACGGCCGCAAGCGCGCGCTCGAGATCGCCACCACGCTGGCCATGGAGCCCGAGCTGATGCTGCTGGACGAACCCACGCAGGGCATGGGCCACGAAGACGTGCACCGCGTGGCCGAGCTCATCAAGCGCGTGTCGGCCGGACGCACCATCCTGATGGTCGAACACAACATGAGCGTGGTCTCGACCATCGCCGACACCATCACGGTGCTGCAGCGCGGCGCCGTGCTGGCCGAAGGCCCGTACGCCGAAGTCTCGAAGAACCCGCAGGTGATGGAGGCCTACATGGGCACCACCGACGGCGAAATGCAGGGGGCGCACTGATGACCGCTGCACTCGAAATCAAGGGCCTGCAGGCCTGGTACGGCGAATCGCACGTGCTGCACGGCGTCGACATGGTGGTGCAGCCGGGCGAAGTCGTCACGCTGCTGGGCCGCAATGGCGCGGGCCGCACGACGACCATGCGCGCCGTGATGGGACTCACCGGCGCCCGCAAGGGCAGCATCAAGGTCAACGGCGTCGAGACCGTCTCGATGGCGACGCACCGCATCGCCCACCTGGGCATCGGCTACTGCCCCGAAGAGCGCGGCATCTTCGCCAGCCTCTCGTGCGAAGAAAACCTGATGCTGCCGCCCGAGCTCAAGGGCGCGGGGCAGGGCATGTCGGTCGACGAGATCTACGCCATGTTCCCCAACCTCGCCGAGCGCCGCCACAGCCAGGGCACGCGCCTGTCGGGCGGCGAGCAGCAGATGCTGGCCGTGGCGCGCATCCTGCGCACCGGCGCCAAGCTGCTGCTGCTCGACGAAATCTCCGAAGGCCTGGCGCCCGTGATCGTGCAGGCGCTGGCCCGCATGATCACCACGCTGCGCGCCAAGGGCTACACCATCGTCATGGTCGAGCAGAACTTCCGCTTCGCCGCGCCGCTGGCCGACCGTTTCTACGTGATGGAGCACGGCCGCATCGTCGAGAAGTTCGGCGCCGCCGAGCTCGAAGCCAAGATGCCCGTGCTGACCGAGCTGCTCGGCGTCTGAGTTCTTTCACCCCTTCTTGCTACTGCCGGAGACATCCATGAAAAATCAGCTCACCGCTTTCGCCCTGGCTTTCAGCGCACTGGCGCTCGCAGCGTCCGCCCAGGCGCAAGGCCAGGACAAGGTCAAGATCGGCTTCATCACCGACATGTCCAGCCTGTACGCCGACCTCGAAGGCAAGAACGGCGCGCTGGCGATCCAGATGGCCATCGACGACTTCGGCGGCAAGGCGGCCGGCAAGCCGGTCGAGCTGCTCACCGTCGACCACCAGAACAAGCCCGACATCGCCGCCTCGAAGGCGCGCGAGTGGATCGACACGCAAGGCCTGAGCATGGTCTTCGGCGGCACCAACTCGGGCGTGGGCCTGGCGCTGGCCAAGGTCGCGGCCGAGAAGAAGCGCGTGTATTTCAACAACGGCGCGGCCTCCTCGGCGCTCACCAACGAACAGTGCTCGCCCTACACCGTGCACTACGCCTACGACACCGTCGCGCTCGCCAAGGGCACCGGTGCCGCGGTGGTCGACGGCGGCGGCAAGACCTGGTTCTTCCTGACGGCCGACTACGCCTTCGGCCACGCGCTCGAAGCCGACACCTCCACCGTCGTGAAGGCCAAGGGCGGCACGATCGTCGGCGCGGTGCGCCATCCGCTCAACGCGTCCGACTTCTCGTCGTTCCTGCTGCAGGCGCAGAACTCCAAGGCCCAGATCCTGGGCCTGGCCAACGCGGGCGGAGACACCGTCAACAGCATCAAGGCCGCCAAGGAATTCGGCATCGGCAAGTCGATGAAGCTGGCCGGCCTGCTGATCTTCCTGAGCGACGTGCACAGCCTGGGCCTGAAGAACACCGAAGGCCTGCAGTTCACCACCAGCTGGTACTGGGACCTGAACGACGAGACCCGCAAGTTCGCCAAGCGCTTCTTCGACAAGACCAAGCGCATGCCCACCGAGATCCAGGCCGCCGACTACTCGGCCACCATGACCTACCTCAAGGCCGTGGACACCGCCAAGACCGACGATGCCGACAAGGTCATGGCCGAGCTCAAGAAGATGAAGCTCAACGACTTCTTCGGCACCGGCCAGATCCGCCCCGACGGCCGCTACGTGCACGACATGTACCTGATGCAGGTCAAGTCGCCCGCCGAATCGAAGACGCCGTGGGACTACTACAAGCTCGTGAAGAAGCTGCCCGGCGACACGGTGTTCACCACCAAGGCCGAGTCCAAGTGCACGCTCTGGAAGTGACACCACCGAACACCCCACAGGAACAACATCCATGAAGACCACCACATTCGCTCTCTCCGCCGTTTTCGCCGCCGCCGCGCTGGCCGCCGGCACCGCCCAGGCACAGGACAAGGTCAAGATCGGCTTCGTCACCGACATGTCGAGCCTGTACGCCGACGTCGAAGGCAAGAACGGCGCGCTGGCGATCCAGATGGCCATCGACGACTTCGGCGGCAAGGTCAACGGCATGCCCATCGAGCTGCTCACGGCCGACCACCAGAACAAGGCCGACATCGCCGCCTCCAAGGCGCGCGAGTGGATCGACACGCAAGGCCTGACCATGCTGTTCGGCGGCACCAGCTCCGGCACGGCCCTGGCCATGGCCAAGGTGGCGCAGGAGAAGAAGCGCGTCTTCGTCGTGAACGGCGCCGGCAGCTCGGCGCTCACCAACGAGCAGTGCTCGCCCTACACCGTGCACTACGCCTACGACACCGTCGCGCTCGCCAAGGGCACCGGCGCGGCCGTGATCGGCCGTGGCGACAAGAGCTGGTACTTCCTGACCGCCGACTACGCCTTCGGCCAGGCCCTCGAAGCCGACGCGACCAAGGTCGTGAAGGAAAAGGGCGGCACCGTGCTGGGCTCGGTGAAGGCGCCGCTCAATACCTCTGACTTCTCGTCCTTCCTGCTGCAGGCGCAGAACTCCAAGGCGCAGGTGCTGGCGCTGGCCAATGCCGGCGGCGACACCATCAACAGCATCAAGGCCGCGAAAGAGTTCGGTATCACCAAGAGCATGAAGATGGTGGGCCTGCTGGTGTTCGTGACCGACGTGCACAGCCTGGGCCTGAAGAACACCGAAGGCCTGCTGCTCACCACCAGCTGGGACTGGAACCTGGACGACAAGACGCGCGCCTTCGGCAAGCGCTTCTTCGAGAAGACCAAGCGCATGCCCACCGACATCCAGGCCGCCGACTACTCGGCCACCATGACCTACCTGAAGGCCGTGCAGGCCGCCAAGACGGTCGATGCCGACAAGGTCATGGCCACGCTCAAGTCCACGCCCATCGACGACTTCTACGCCAAGGGCAGCATCCGCGCCGACGGCCGCTTCGTGCACGACATGTACCTGGTGCAGGTCAAGTCGCCGGCCGAATCCAAGCAGCCGTGGGACTACTACAAGGTGGTCCAGAAGTTGAAGGGCGAAGAAGTCTTCACGACCAAGGCCGAAAGCCGCTGCGCCCTCTGGAAGTGACCTCCCGCGGGCGCCCCTGCGGCGCCCGGGTTCGTTGAAACGCTTATGAACATTTCCCTTCCCGCCTTGTTGAGCCAGCTCCTTCTGGGGCTGGTCAACGGCTCGTTCTACGCCATCCTGAGCCTCGGGCTGGCGGTGATCTTCGGTTTGCTCAACGTCATCAACTTCGCGCACGGCGCGCTGTTCATGCTCGGGGCCGTCCTCACCTGGATGGCGATGGAGTACCTGGGCGTCAACTACTGGGTGATGCTGATCGCCGCGCCGGTCCTCATCGGCCTGTTCGGCGTGGTCATCGAACGATTGCTGCTGCGCTGGATCTACAAGCTCGACCACCTCTACGGCCTGCTGCTCACGCTGGGCCTCACATTGCTGATCGAAGGCGTGTTCCGCTCGGTCTACGGCGTGTCGGGGCTGCCCTACGATGCGCCCGAGCTGCTCTCCAGCGCCACCGACCTGGGCTTCATGGTGCTGCCCAACTACCGCGCCTGGGTGGTCGTGGCGTCGCTCGTGATCTGCTTTGCGACCTGGTACGTGATCGAGAAGACGCGCCTGGGCGCCTACCTGCGCGCTGGCACCGAGAATCCGCGGCTGGTGGAAGCCTTCGGCGTCAACGTGCCGCTGATGATCACGCTGACCTACGCCTTCGGCTGCGCGCTCGCCGCCTTCGCCGGCGTGCTGGCCGCGCCGGTGATGCAGGTGTCGCCGCTGATGGGGCAGAACCTCATCATCGTGGTGTTCGCGGTGGTCGTGATCGGCGGCATGGGCTCCATCATGGGCGCCATCCTCACGGGCCTGGGCCTGGGCGTCATCGAAGGGCTCACCAAGGTTTTCTATCCCGAGGCTTCTTCGACGGTTGTGTTCGTGATCATGGTCATCGTGCTGCTCATCCGCCCCGCCGGCCTGTTCGGCAAAGAGAAATAAGGCGAGCGGCATGAACATGAAAAAAATCTCCACCGTCGTCTACGCGCTGCTGCTGGTCGCCCTGGTGCTCGCGCCGTTCTTCGGCGCCTACCCGGTGTTCGTGATGAAGCTCATGTGCTTCGCGCTGTTCGCCGCGGCCTTCAACCTGCTGCTGGGCTACACCGGGCTGCTGTCCTTCGGCCACGCGGCCTTCCTGGGCGGCTCCGCGTACGTGGCGGGCCATGCGATCAAGGTCTGGGGCCTCACGCCCGAACTGGGCCTGATCGCGGGCACGCTCACCGGCGCCTTGCTGGGCTGGCTGTTCGGCGTGCTGGCCATCCGTCGCCAGGGCATCTACTTCGCGATGATCACGCTGGCGCTCGCGCAGATGATGTTCTTCGTCGCGCTGCAGGCCAAGTTCACGGGCGGCGAAGACGGCCTGCAGGGCGTGCCGCGCGGCAAGCTCTTCGGCGTCGTCGACCTGTCCAACGACCTCACCATGTACTACGTGGCGCTGGTGATCGTGGTCGCGGCCTTCCTGCTGATCGTGCGCACCATCCACTCGCCGTTCGGGCAGGTGCTCAAGGGCATCAAGGAAAACGAGCCGCGCGCGCTCTCGCTGGGCTACGACGTGAGCCGCTTCAAGCTGCTGGCCTTCGTGATCTCGGCCGCGCTGTCGGGCCTGGCCGGCTCGCTCAAGACGCTGGTGCTGGGCTTTGCCACGCTGTCCGACGTGCACTGGACCGCTTCGGGCCAGGTCATCCTGATGACGCTGGTGGGCGGCCTGGGCACGCTGTCGGGTCCCATCGTGGGTTCGGCGGTGGTCGTGCTGCTCGAAAACAAGATCGGCGAACTCGGCAACTTCCTGGCGCGCATCACGACCGTCGACTGGTTCAACACGCTGGGCGAGTCGGTCACCATGGTCACGGGCCTGATCTTCGTGATCTGCGTGCTGGCCTTCCGCAAGGGCATCATGGGCGAGATCATCGCCTTCATCGAGCGCCGCCGCGCGAAGTAGCGATGCCGGTGGCGCGGCGGCGGGGAGGTTACCCTCCCTGCGGCGCCACCGCTTGTGCCCCCCGTGCACGGGGCGCAGAATCCGGCTCCCACTTCGAGGAGCCGGCCATGGCCCTTCTTCCGTACTTTGTCCTCACGCCCGAGCGGCGCGAAACGCCCTTGAACGTGCTCGGCACGCAGGTGACGGTGCTGGCGTCGAATGCCTCGACGCAAAGCTACGGCGTCACCTTCCAGCGCGGCGACGAAGGCACGGGCCCGCCACCGCACAGCCACGACTGGGACGAGTCGTTCTACGTGCTCGGCGGCGAGGTCGAGTTCCTCTGCGACGGCCAGGCGCATCGGTGCCAGCCCGGCACGCTGGTGCACGTGCCGCGCGGCACGGTGCACGGCTTTCACTACGGCAAGGGCGGCGGCCAGATGCTCGAGATCACGGGGCAGGACGCGATGGCCGCGCAGATGTTCACCGCCATCGACCGCGAGATTCCGGTCGGGCCGGCGCCCGACATTCCGAAGCTGCTGGCGGTGCTGGCGCGCAATGGGGTGACGGTCTCCGCGTGAGTCGCGGCCCTCATCGGCACTGACAAGCCGACGCTGTCCAAAACCACCGGTTCCCGTGGCGACGCCGCATGCAGCGCTCGGCACAATCATCCGCACCCGGCCGCACCGGCCTACACCGACAAGAAGATGGAGGAGACCCCCATGCGCAGACGGCTGCTCGCACTTTTCGTGGCGCTCGCACTGACAGGGTGCATGACCCCGCCGCCGCTGCCGCCGAACGGCGGCCAGCTCGCGAAGGGCGCGAAGGTCGGCCTGCTGGTGCGCATCCCCACCGCATCCGCGGAACACATGCACGTGGGCACGACCGTCTTCAACAACTTCTCGACCACGTACCCGTTCCCCTGGAACCCCACGGCCAAGGTCTACGAGGCCTTCACGTCGGAGCTCGAAAAAGCCGGCTTCCAGGTGGTGCGCCTCACGAGCTTTGCCACGACCTCCGTCAACGCGCTGGCCGTCTTCAAGCACGATCGATGGATCGCGAATCCTGCGCAGGCGTGGGCGACACGCAAGCTGAAGGACGACCAGATTGCCGCGGTGGTCCTCGTCGAGGCGACGCGAACGCAGGCGCGCCTGGAGTGCACCGGCGGGCCTTGTGGCGAGAGCGTCATGCAGAACTCGGGCCTCTTCACGCGCAGCATGCTGGGGTCGACGCGGTACTTCGCGGTGCCCGCGATCGAAGCCAAGGTCTTCGTCATGGACCCGCCGCTGAACCTCGCGGCCTACGAGCCGATGCTCGCCCAGCAGCGGCAACGGGTGCGGCAACTCAAGGATTTCCCGGAACCGCGCGACCTCAAGCGGTTGAGCACTGCCGAGTTCGCGCCCGTCGCTTCGGCGATCGACGACCACGTCCGCGCGCTGTCGCGCAACACGGCGCAGGCGCTGAGCCAGGGCGTGAAGTAGCCCATCGCGCTGTGCTTCGGCTCACAGCCGCAGCGGCGCCGCGTACCCCGTCATCTCGAGGTAACCGCGCCCCACGCGCCGGCCTTGTTGCGCATCGCGCAGCTCGCTCAACCCTTCCCAGTACACGCCGCCCGTGGAGCCGCGGCTGTCCAGTTCCTGGTCGTCGAGCAGGGCCTGCACCTCGAAGCGGCCCGCGGGCGTGTCGATGCGCCAGTGCGTCGGGTAGCTCGCGCGCGTGCGCGGGCTGGTCCAGCTGCGCAGCGCCTCGAAGCGCACCTCGCCAGGCTGGAAGATGCGCGCCGCGCCACCGCGCGCGCGGAACGAGCCGCCCGACCACAGCGCGCTGCCGTCGCGGCGGCGCAGGTGGAAGGCGGTGAGCGCGCTGCCGTCGTCGAGGTTCATGCCGATCCAGTCCCAGCCCACGGCTTCGGGGTGCATCAGCGCCTCGCTCCATTCGTGGTCGAGCCAGGCGGTGCCGGCGATCTCGAGCGGGGCCTGGCCTTGCAGCGTGAGGCGTCCTTGTGCCTGCAGCTGCGGCTCGCTGTAGTAGTAGCTCGCCTGCTCGGGCTCGGGGCCCTTGCGCGACAGGCCTTCGCGGCCCTGCAGCAGCACGGGTTGCGACGGCGCGAAGCGCAGGTCGAGCGTGAATTCGCCGGCGGGGATGCGCGCGGTGTAGGCGCCGCTGCCGGCGTCGCGCACCAGCGACCAGTCGCGCAGCCGCACGTCGGTGTCGGCCTCGCTGGCCGAGGCCACGTCGAAGCCCGCGCGCGCGATGCGCTGGTCGTGCCGCAGCACGCGGCCTTCGAGGTCGGTGACGGCGGCGTGCGCGAACACCAGCTGCTTGGCGGCGAAGGCCGAGCGCATGGCCTGCGTGGCGTCGACGCGCGAGCGGAAGAAGGTCACCTGGAAGCCGAAGGCGCGCCCCGCGGCGGTCTGGCCGTGGCCGGTGATGTACCACCACTCGGTGCGCAGCTCGGGGTGGCTGCCGAAGTCGCGCGGAAACTGCAGCGCCTTCGCGGGCAGGGCCCGGGCGGCATGCGGCGCGCCCGAGGCGGCCAGCGCGGCCAGCAACAACAGCTGCCGCCGCGCGATGAGGCCGCTGGGTGCGCGCAGGGCCATCGTCAACCCGCCACCAGCGCGTCGATGCGTTGCTGCGCCGGCGCGATGTCGCCGAAGGCGTTGCGCACCCAGTCGGCGTCGTGGTAGCTCGGCAGGTAGCGTTCGCCCGCGTCGCACAGCAGCGAAAGGATCGAGCCCTGCTGGCCGGCCGCGCGCATCTCGTGCGCCACGGCCAGCATGCCGACGAAGTTGGTGCCGGTCGACGGGCCGACCTTGCGGCCCAGCAGCGCCGACAGCGCATGCATGGCGGCCACCGAGTCGAGGTTGGGCACTTCGAGCATGCGGTCGACCAGCGTGCGCACGAAGCTGGGCTCCACGCGCGGGCGGCCGATGCCTTCGATGCGCGAACCGGGCGCCGTGAGCGTCGTGTCGCCGCTGCGGTGGTAGGCCGAGAACACCGAGCCCTCGGGATCGGCCACGCACACCTGCGTGTCGTGGCAGCGAAAGCGCAGGTAGCGCCCGATGGTGGCGCTGGTGCCGCCGGTGCCGGCGCCCACCACGATCCACGCGGGCACCGGATGCCGCTCGCGCGCCATCTGCTGGAACATGCTCTCGGCGATGTTGTTGTTGCCGCGCCAGTCGGTCGCGCGCTCGGCGTAGGTGAACTGGTCCATGTAGTGGCCGCCGGTGCGCTCGGCCAGCGCGCGGGCCTCGTCGTACACCTGCGCGGCGTGGTCGACGAAGTGGCAGCTCGCGCCGTAGAAGGCGATCTGCGCGACCTTCTCGGGCGAGGTGCTGCGCGGCATCACGGCGATGAAGGGCAGGCCCAGCAGCCGCGCGAAGTAGGCCTCGCTCACGGCGGTGGAGCCGCTCGACGCTTCGACGATGGTCGTGCCTTCGCGCACCCAGCCGTTGCACAGCGCGTACAGGAACAGCGAGCGCGCGAGCCGGTGCTTGAGGCTGCCGGTGGGGTGCGTCGATTCGTCCTTCAGGTACAGGTCGATGCCGTGCGCGGCCAGTGCGGGCAGCGGCAGCGGAATGAGGTGCGTGTCGGCGCTGCGCTGGTAGTCGGCTTCGATGCGGCGGATCGCGCCGGCGAGCCAGCTGTCGCAGGAGGAGGTTGAAGGGATGGTGGGCTGCATAGCGCGCCAGTCTACAAGTCATGCCTTGTAACCCGGTGGGTGACAGAAATCGGGATACTGCCCGCTGCCAATCCACAACAAGACCGGAGACGAACTGCATGAAGAGAATGAACCATCGGCTTTCCCTGGGCGCCGTGTCGCTGGCGGTGCTCGCCCTCGCAGGGTGTGCGTCCAATGCCCCGGGCGTGAACACGCCCACGCGCCCTTCCTCATCCTTCGCGGTGCCTGGTCTGGAGAAGCCCGCCGAAGTGCTGGTCGACCGCTGGGGCGTGCCGCACCTGTACGCCGGCACGCTCTACGACGCCTTCGTGGCGCAGGGCTTCATCGCCGCGCGCGACCGGCTCTGGCAGATGGACCTGTGGCGCAAGCGCGGCCTGGGCGAGATGGCGAAGGACTTCGGCCCCGCCTGGGTCGAGAGCGACCGCGCCGCGCGCGCCGTGCTCTACCGCGGCGACATGTACCGCGAATGGCTGGCCTACGGCTCCGACGCCAAGCGCGTGGCCGAGGCCTTCACGGCCGGCGTCAACGCCTACGTGGCGCAGGTGCGCGCGCAGCCCGCGCTGCTGCCGACCGAGTTCGCGCTGCTGGGCTACCAGCCGGCCACGTGGTCGCCCGAGGACGTGGTGCGCATCCGGCACCACGGGCTCACGCTCAACTTCACGTCGGAGGTCGACCGCGCACGCGCCTTCTGCGCCGGCGCGCCGGGCGTCAAGGCCGACTGGCTGCGCCGCGAGCTCGATCCGCCGGTCACGCCGAAGGTGCCCGACGGCTTCGATCCCTGCAGCCTTCCGGTGGCGGAGCTGCGCGCGGCCTACCTGCGGGCGACCGATGCGCCGCGCTTCACCAAGGAGAACACGCGCGTGGGCGTGAACGCGGGCGCGTCTTCCACGCCGGTCGCGCTGCTGCCCGGCAGCGCCGAGGCGATCGCCGCGAAGGCCGAGCAGGACGAGGCGGAGCAACGCGCATCGCAAGGTGACCCCACGGCCGCCTACGGCAGCAACAACTGGGTCATCGCGCCGAAGCTCACGTCCACGGGCCGGCCGATTCTGGCCAACGACCCGCACCGCGCGCACGGCGCGCCGAGCCTGCGCTACATGACGCACCTGAGCGCGCCCGGCATGGACGCCATCGGCGCGGGCGAGCCCTTCCTGCCGGGCCTGTCGATCGGCCACAACGGCACCATCGCCTTCGGCCTCACGCGCTTCTACATGGACCAGGAAGACCTGTACGTGTACGAACTCAACCCGGCCAACCCCGAGGAGTACCGCTACCAGGGCCGCTGGGAGCCGATGACGCGCGTCACCGAGCGCATCGCGGTCAAGGGCGAGGCCGCGCCGCGCGAGGTGGTCAACACCTTCACGCGCCACGGCCCGGTGCTGGTCGCGGAGCCCGGCAAGCGCCGCGCCTTCGCCTTGCGCGCCGCCTGGCTGGAGCCCGGCATGGCGCCGTACTTCGGTTCCATGGACTACATGCGCGCGCGCAACTGGGACCAGTTCCGCGCGGCCATGAACCGCTGGGGCGCGCCGGGCGAGAACCAGGTGTATGCCGACAGCAGCGGCAACGTCGGCTGGATTCCGGGCGGCCTCACGCCGATCCGTCCGAACTGGGACGGCCTGATGCCCGTGCCGGGCGACGGCCGCTATGAGTGGTCGGGCTTTCGCAACGGCGACGAGCTGCCGTCCGAGTTCAACCCCGCGCGCGGCTACGTGGTCACGGCCAACGAGAACAACATCCCGCCCGACCATCCGGCTGCGAAGAAAGGCGTGGGCTACGAGTGGAGCGATGCGGCCCGCGCGCGCCGGCTCAAGGAACTGTTCGCGGCCAAGGTGGCGGCGGGTTCGCGCTTCACCATCGAGGACTCGGAGCGCATGCAGAACGACATCGTCGCGACCCCGGCGCAGCGCGTGCTGAAGCTGCTGGCCGGCCAGCGCAGCGACGACGCCCAGACCGCGGCGGCGCTGCGCCTGCTGCAAGGCTGGGACGGCGCCATGGACCGCGACAGCGCGGCCGCCGCGCTGTACGAGGTGTGGAGCAGCAAGTTCCTGCGCCAGGCCGTGCTCAAGGCGGGGGCGGGCGATGCCGCTGCCGCGCTGGCCGCGCCCGGCGACAACACGCGCATGGTGCTGCTGCTGGAGAACCCGTCCGGTTG
This sequence comes from Variovorax sp. GW460-12-1-14-LB1, assembly GCF_059423605.1. NCBI lineage: Bacteria > Pseudomonadati > Pseudomonadota > Betaproteobacteria > Burkholderiales > Comamonadaceae > Variovorax > Variovorax sp. GW460-12-1-14-LB1. Next base: position 58,270 of record NZ_JBWKYF010000017.1, on the reverse strand, counting down.
GGTGAGCAACGCGCAGCGCGATGCCTTGCTGCTGACGACCTTGCCTGCCGCGATGCAGGAGCTGTCCACCAAGCTCGGGCCCGACCCGGCGGCGTGGAAGTGGGGCGCCTTGCACCGCGCGGAGTTCCGGCATCCGCTGGGCGGCGTGGTCGATGCGGCCACGCGCAAGAAGCTCGAGGTGGGCGACTGGCCGATGTCCGGCTCGTCGTTCACGCCGATGGCGGCCACCTACCGCGCGAACGACTACAAGCTGACCTCGGGCGCGTCGTTCCGCATGGTGCTCGACGTGGGCAACTGGGACGCCTCGCGCGTCATCAACACGCCGGGCCAGTCGGGCAACCCCGACAGCCCGAACTACCGCGACCTGGCGCCCCTGTGGCTCGAGGGCAAGTACGTGCCGCTGGTCTACAGCCGTGGCGCGGTCGAGAAGGAAACGGTGGAACGGATCCAGCTGACGCCGGGGCGCTAGCAGAGCCGGTCACGGAAGAGGGCGCTGCCCGCGCCCCGCCGCGGCGCGCCCGGCCATGCCGGTCGTCACGCGGTCGTCATTCGCCGATGTGATGCTTGCAGGAGTTGAAATACTGCCCACAAGCTTGCTGACACGATCCACTTCTTCCTTGTTGACTTCAGCGCATGGTGGTCGTGGGCGAGTGGTTGGACGGGGCTTGGGCCGGGGCAGGGACGACAGGCTCGTGCGAGCCTTTGTCTCCGGCCTGACGTGCACCGTGGTGTGCGTCTGCATCGCCTGGGGATCGACAGCGAAGGCCGTGGCCGCGGGCACCGACGTGCAGTCGGCAGATGCCGCCACCCGCGCGTCGCCCGAATCGCAGTTGCTGGACTTCGATCTGCCGGCGCAGCCCTTGGCGGCTGCCCTGGCGCAATACGCCGCGGTGTCGGGGCGATCGGTGATGTTCATCGACGAGTGGGTGGCGGGGCGAACTTCGGCCCCGGTGCGCGGGCGCCATACGCCGCATGCCGCCTTGCGGGCCTTGCTGGCCGGCACGGGTTTCACCGCGGACGACGTGGACACGCAGCTTTCCGGTGCCTTCATCCTGAAGCGCGTCGCCGCGGCGCCCGGGCTGGCATCGACCGCCGGTTCGCCACGCGGGTACGACGCCCTGGTCCAGGCCCGTGTCTGGGACGCGCTGTGCGCCGATCTGCGTACGGCCCCCGGCCACTACCGCGCGATCCTGCAACTGCAGGTGACCGCGTCGGGCCGCATCGGCCAGGCCCGCCTGGTGTCGTCTTCGGGAGACCCTGCGCGGGACGCCGCCATGCTTGCGGCCTTGGCTCCTCTGAAGATGGACCATCCTCCGCCGGTGGACCTGGCGCTGCCGCTCACGCTGGCCATCCTCCCGCACGACGTGTTGCCCGGACCCCGCTGTGCCACGGTGCACTGACGCATGACGGAGAACGTCATCCCGCTGCTGCGCAGCTTCCTGGTGCAACGCTACGAGCAGCTCAGGCAGCGCCTGGCCGTGCGGCTGGGGAATCGCGAACTGGCGGAAGACGCCTTGCACGAAACCTGGCTGAAGCTGGAGCGCAGCCAGCCCATGGCGGGCCCCATTGCCACGCCCCAGGCGTACCTGCTGCGCATGGCGGTCAATCTGGCCATCGACGTGCGGCGCGCACAGAGCCAGGTCTTGCTGTCCGACGACATCGACATGCTGATGAACGAGCTGCCGGACCCGGCGCCCGGTCCGGCCGAGGTCGCCGAGGCCCGTTCGCAGCTGGAGGCGCTGGACGGCCTGCTGTCGCGCCTGCCGCCGCGCCGCCGCGAAATCCTGCTGCTGGTTCGCCTGGAGGGCTGGTCGCAGCGGGACGTGGCCACGCGGCTTGGCATTCCTGTGCGGACCGTCGAGTACGAACTGAAGGCCGCGCAGGATCTTCTGTTCTCGCGGCTGGAGCCGCGCCCTGGCAGGTCTTCATGACGGCACGAAGAAATAGTTTGCGGATTGCGGTGTCGGCAACCGTCTATCAAGTACGGGGCCCCTGAAACCGACATGACGACGCACCCTCCACCACCGACGCTTCCCGAGACGCTGCGCGAAGACGCGCGCGCGTGGGTGCGCAAGCTGCATTCGGGCGCCGCCACGCAGTGGGAGGCCCAGGCGTTCCGGCGCTGGCGCGACGCGAGTCCCTTGCATCAGGCGGCGTTCATCGAGGCCCGGCAGCAGTGGCGCGTGCTTCAACCCGCACTGAACCGGCTGGTGCGCACCGACGCCGAAGCGGCGAGCCTTCACCGCGAGACCCTGCGCAAGCCCGCGGCGAGCCGTCGGGCCTTCCTGGGCGTGGCCGGCGCAGCCGCCGCGGCCGGTGTCGCGGGGGTGGCGGTCTATTCGCCCTTGGGGTTGTGGCCCGCGGCCAATGAATGGCGTGCGGACTGGCGCACGGCCGCCGGCGAGCAGCGTGCCATCGCGTGGTCCGACCAGATCGACGTGACCTTGAACACCCGCACCAGCATCCGCCGGGTGGCCTCGGACGACCAGGCCGAGGGGCTGGAATTGCTGAACGGCGAAGCGGCGATCGAGATGCTGCCCAGTGCGCGCACCTTCAGCGTCGTGGCCGGCGCCGGCCGCAGCATTGGGGAATCGGCGCGCTTCGAGATCAGCCGCCTGGAAGGGCGTGTGTGCGTGACCTGCCTGGCGGGGCGCGTGCGCATCGAGCACCCGGCCGGCGACCGTGTGCTGCTGGCACGCCAGCAAGCGGTCTACCGCGACCACTCGATCAGCGGCATCGCCGCCGCGGACCCCGAGGTGGCTTCCGCCTGGCGGCGTGGTGAGCTCGTGTTCAAGCAGGCGCCCTTGTCGGTGGTGCTGGACGAGATCAATCGCTACCGCCCCGGGCGTGTGGTCCTGATGGTGGATTCGCTGCGGGGGAAAACGGTCACCGCGACCTTCAAGCTCGACCGCCTCGATCTGGCCTTGCTCCAGATGCAGCGTTCCTTCGGTTTGAACGCCCGGTCGCTCCCCGCCGGCGTGCTGGTCCTGAGCTAGAGGTGGACCTCGGGGTTGGGTGGTGACCCTGTCTCGATGTCACGGCTTCCCATGGTTGGCGTGCGCAGCCACTGTGAAGCTTTCGTGACTTTGCCGAGGTGCAGCGCGTCCTGGCCGTTGATCTGCAAGGACTTTCCGGACCAAGGCCGCAGCAGCACGCGCGCGCCCACAACGAGGCCAAAAATATTCTTCTGGAATTCGACGTTTCCGTCCCGTCAAGAAACTGACGGCTCCTGTCGCCTTGGCTTTCGATCGCCATCGCAGGGGCTTCTTGAATGGGGCTGGCCTGCGCGACGCGCACAGCCCCTTCGGCACAGGCTTTACTTCGGCGGGAACGAGACATGACCATCAGTGGGTGCAACGAAAAGAATCGACCGGCGCGCGCGGCGCAGCAGGTTTTCAGGATGGCGCCCCTCGCGCGGGCCATCGCGGTGGCGCTGGCTGCCGGTGGGGTCCTCGGCAGCGCGCACGCCCAGCGGGCGTTCAGCCCGGCGTGGTTCGCCGACAAGGGCGCGGCGCAGGCGGGCGCGATCGCCACGGGCAAGCTGCCGAACGGCGCGCCGGCGTCCAGCCTGATCCACCCGACGCAGCCGTCGTCGGCGGCGAGCCAGCAGCTGCAGACGTCCATCACCAACCTGAACCTGGCCGCGCGCGCGATCGCCGCGCAGCAGGCACAGCAGACACAGAAGCGGGCTGAGGCGCTGGCCAGCGGCGACTCCGCGCCGGACGGTCTTACCGAAGGCGGCCTGAAGGTCGACACGAATTCGCTGACCGCCGGCTGGCTCAACGCCAGGGACCCCGTGCAGGCCGCAGCCAACGGCAGGACCACGGTCACCATCGAGCAGACCGCCGACAAGGCCATCCTGAACTGGGAGACCTTCAACGTCGGCAAGAACACGACGGTGAAGTTCGACCAGCGTGCCGGCACCCACGCCAAGACCGGCGCCAACGAGTGGATCGCGCTCAACCGCATCAACGACCCCAGTGGCCGACCCAGCCAGATCGCCGGCCGCATCGAGGCCGAGGGCAGCGTCTACCTCATCAATCGCAACGGCATCCTGTTCACCGGCAGCAGCCAGGTCAACGTGCGCAACCTGGTCGCCTCCAGCCTGAAGCTCAGCGACGAACAGTTCAAGGCCGGTCTCAACACGCGCCTGGGCGCGAAATCGGGTGACCCCGGTTACTGGAGCGGCCTCGAAGTGGGCGTCGGCATTCCCACCTTCGGCGAGAACTCCAAGCAGATGCCGGCCGATTCGAACGTGCAGTTCGCCGACATGGGCCCGGCCTTCGATCCGGGCAAGCCGCCGGGCGACGTCAAGGTGCTGGCCGGTGCGCAGATCACGGGCCAGGGCGGCCACGTGCTGATGTTCGCGCCCAAGGTCAGCAATGCGGGCAGCATCCGCACGCCGAGCGGCCAGACGCTGCTGGGCGCCGGCGAAAACGTGTGGCTGGAAGCCAAGGAAATCAGCCCCACCGTGCGCGGCTTCGATGCCGTCACCTCGTCGGTGCGGCCCTGGCTCTTTCCGGCCAAGTTCCTGATCAATCCGCAGACAGCGCCCGCCTTCCAGCCCTATCTCATCGGGCGCATCGTGTCCGACATCCTGCCGCTGATGGAGCAGCGCGCGGCCCAGGTCGGCTACAGCGTGCACAACACCGGCATCGTCCAGGCCGATCACGGCGACATCACGATGGTGTCGCGCGAGATCCACCAGGGCGGCATCCTGCAAGCCAGCACCGCGCTGAACAACCGCACGGGCTCCATCCGCCTGCGCGCCTGGGGCCAGGGCGTGCACAACATCGATATCAATCTGGCGGCCGACGTCCCGCGCCTGACGGCCTGGTCGGGCGGCACGCTGACCCTGGGGCCGGACAGCATCACCCAGGTCGTCAACGACTGGCAGGACACCACGCGGATCGAAAGCGGCTCGCTGGCCAACCGCTACCAGCCCGGGCGCATCGAGCTCTACGGCAAGACGATCGACGTGCAGACCCGTGCCCAGGTCACCGCCGCCGCAGGCCACATCGACATCCAGGCCCAGGCCAACCCGGCGGCCCTGCAGCGCAACACGCAAGTGGGCGACGGCAGCCGCATCCTCATCGGTGAGCACGCCACCGTCAGCACCGCGGGTCTGATGCAGATGCCGGTGGACATGGCCAGCAACTTCGTCGAGGCCGAACTGCGCATCAACGAACTGCGCGACTCCCACCTGCAGGCGAACACCTGGCTGTACGGCCGCAAGGTCATCGTGGATCGACGCAGGTCGGGTGCCTTCAAGGGGCTCATGGCGGGCGTCGAATGGGTCACCGACGAGTCCGGCAAGGCGCTCAAGGGCGTCTGGGTCGGCACCCCGCTGGCGGACGTGACGGGCTGGGTGGGCAACGGCCTGGTGGGCTTGTCGGAGCTGGCGGCGCGAGGCGGCGACATCACCATCCAGTCCAACGGCTCGGTGATCACGCGGCCGGGCTCCATCCTGGATGTGTCCGGCGGCTCGGTGCGCTACAGCGACGGCTGGAACACGGAAACCCTGCTGCGCGGCGCGGACGGGCGCACCTACACCATGTCGTCCGCGCCGGCGGACATGACCTACACGGGCATCGCGGGCCAGTACCTGCACGCGCATGCGCGCTGGGGCGTCACGCAGACCTATGTCAATCCGATGCTGTCGGGGCGGCGCTGGGAGCCGGGCTACGAGGAAGGCCGCAATGCCGGTTCGATCGACATCCGTGCCGGCAGCGCCTTCATCCTGGAGGGCGAGTTCAGGGGCTCGGTGCAGCCCGGCGACCGGGTGCAGGAAGTGGCCGAGCTGCCTCGGGCCGGCCGCCTCACGGTGGGTTCCAACCGGGCGCAAGAGGGCATGTGGACCCTGGGCCAGGTCGTCATCAGCGACAAGCCCGCGCTGCTGCCGGCGGGCTTCAGCATCGACAGCCCGCTGGGCAAGGACGCCTTCCTGACCGAGCCGGAAGGGCAATCCCCCGGCGCTGGCGCGGGCGTGGGCCGCACCACGTGGCTGTCCGCCGCGGGGCTGAGCCATTCAGGCCTGGGCGCCATCGAGTTGAACCTCAACACCGGCTTCGTGCTGGAAGACAGCGCGGTGGTGACTCTGCAGCCAGGGGCGCGCTTCACGGCCGCGGTCTACGACGGGCAGGGCATCCCCGGCAACTTCGACATCCAGGGCAAGCTCATCGCCCCGGGCGGCTCCATTGCCCTGAGCGCCGGCGGCAAGGCGGACAGCGTGCTGCGCCTGGGGGCGAACAGCCTGCTGAGCGTCGCGGGCCAGTGGGTCAACGACACCGGCAGCGGCGTCACGCTGGGCCGCGCCATCCACGGCGGCTCGATCGCACTGGGGACCCCGATGAAAGAGGGCCTGGGCACGGTGTACGGCAACGTGGAGGTGGCCGCCGGCGCGGCGCTGGACGTGTCCGGCGGCGGCTGGCTGTCCGGTGCCACGGCGGGCGGCAAGGCCGGCAAGGTGAAGGCGGGCAACGGCGGGGCCATCAGCCTGACGGCGTTCGACAACACGGCGCTCGAGACGCTGGACCTGCGCGGCTGGGCGGGGGGCGATGCGTCCCGGCTCACCCTCACGGCGATCGGCGACGTGCAGGTGGGCGGCGCCGCGCCCGCGGCCGACGCCACGGGCGGGAAGGCATCGGGCGCAGCCAAGCCGCTGCACCTGCCGCAGACCCTGTACGCCGAGCGCGGCTTCGGCACGATCGGCATCCGTTCGCTCGGCGGGGACGTCGTGGTCGCGGAAGGCGCACAGGTGCACATCCAGCCCACGAGCTGGGACATGCCCGCCGCGGTGTCGACGCTGCGTACGCTGCCCAGCGGCAGCGCATTGGGCGACGTGCTGGCCCCCAAGGCACTGGACGAACTGAGCGAACAGCGCCGCGCCGCGCGCGCGCCCGGCGGCCTGTCGCTGGCGACCGGCGCGACCGGCGGCGGCATCCGCATCGACGCGAACGCCAGCATCCAGACAGAAACCGGCGGCGCGATCTCGCTGGACGCGGACGGGTCCGGGCAGGCCTCCGTGCGGGTGGCGGGCCGCCTGCAGGCGCCGGCCGGCACGCTGAACATCCGCGCCAAGAACACCTTGACGCTGGCCGACGGGGCCGAGCTGCTGCTGCCCGGCGTGGCGCAAATCTTCCACGACCCGGCCATGCGCCTGCCCCAGGGCAAGGTGCTGCCGGGCGGCACGGTCACACTGAGCGCCGGCACGCTGGACGCGCAGGCCGGTGCGCTGATCGACGTGTCGGGCGCGCGGGGCACGGTGGCGTATTGGGACCGCGGCACGGGGGCGCTCGGCGCCCTGCGGCGCGCGGACCAGGAACTGGGCAGCGACGGCGGCGCGGTCGCGATGGAGGCCGCCGCCGGCGGTGCCATGAATGCCAGGCTGCGCGCCCACGGCGGCAATGCCCAGGCGGCGGGCGGGTCCTTGTCCATCACGGACACCAGCGCGGCCGGTAGTTCGTCCGGGGACCTGGTGGCGCCGGACATCGGCTCCTTCCTCTACTACAAGAGCCCCACCGGCACGTACACGTTCAACGGCGAAAAGTACGCGCGGATCATCGGCACCAGCGGCAACCTCGACGTGCGCGACGAGTACGCTGGCGACGTCAAGATGAGCAGCGCCATGCGCACCGCGATCAACACCACGCTGCCGACGTCGGTGTCCAGCAGCAAGGGGCTCGTCCTCGACGCGGGTGCGGCGCTTGCCGCGGGACCGGGCGCCGACAGGGCGCCGTGGGAACACGACGCCACCATCGACAAGCGGGTGGTCGAACTGCTCAACAAGTACTTCTGGAGCGGCACCGGAACGGCGCTGAGCCACAAGATCAATATCGGCAACATCGCCACCTCGGATGGCACCCTGCACGTGTCGGCGAAGGCGCTGCAGGACACGGGCCTCTCGGCGGTCGATCTGCGTTCCACGCAAGTGGGTGTGCAGCTGGCCGGCGGCGTCGACCTGAGCGTCGCCGGTCGCCTGGGCATCACCGCCCCGGTCATCCAGAGCGACGGGTTGGGCGGCGTGGTGCGCTTGCATGCCCACCATCTGCAACTGAACCCACTGACAGGTGCAGTGGGCGCGGTCGGCGCCCCGGCCCGCAATGCGGGCGAACTGATCCTGTCGGCCACCCAGGCCATCGACATCGCAGGCAGGGGTGCGAAGGGCGAGTCGGCATCGCCCGTCAACGTCAAGCTGCGCGGCTTCGAACGCACCGTGCTGGAAACCGGCGACCTGCGCTTCGTGGCGGGCGCCTACAGCGAAGGCGGCACCGACTACGACGACCCGCAGCTGCGGGCCACGCTCGACGTGGGTGGCGCGCTGGAGATCAAGGCGGCGCAGGTCTACCCGGCCACCGCCGTCACGGCGCGAATCAACTCGGACCAGGCCATCACCGTGCGCGGCAACGGGAGCGCCGCGGCGCCTCTGTCGGCCGGCGGCAGCCTGACGCTGAATGCGCCCGTCATCGAGCAGGACGGCGTGCTGCGCGCGCCCTTCGGGCAGATCGCGCTGAATGCCGGCGAGCGCCTGACACTGGGCACCAACAGCCTGACCTCGGTGTCCGGCGCGGGCCTGGACGTGCTCTACGGCAGCTTGCGCAACGCCGAGTACTGGCTGGACCCGGCCAACCCGCAGGGCCGCAATCGCGTCAATGCCGGCGATGCCAGCTCCCTGGACGAAAACCGCTACCTGTCGTCCCTGCCGGAAAAGCGCGTGCTCCTGCAAGCGCCGGATGTGGCCATGGCCGCGGGCGCGGTGGTGGACATCGCGGGCGGGGGCGACCTGCATGCGTGGGAGCACGTGCCCGGCTCGGGCGGCTCGCACGACGTGCTGACGCTGCCCGGCATGTACGCCGTGCTGCCGGGCTACCAGGGCCTGTCGCCCGTGGCGGGCGGTGCGGCGGGCCAGAAGGTCTGGCTGGCCGGTGGCGGCCTGGGCGCCGGCTGGTACACGCTGCTGCCGGCGCGCTATGCGCTGCTGCCCGGCGCCTTCGCGGTGCAGAGCACGGGCCAGGCCTTGCCGGCGTGGGCCGCGTCCCGTGGCGAGGTGGTGAGCCTGCGCGACGGCTCGACGATCGTGGCCGGGCGGGAACAGAACACGGTCAGCGGCGCGCGCGATGCCACGACCTCGGGCTGGCGCGTGCTGCCCGCCAGCCTGGTGCGCAAGGTCAGTGAATACAACGAAGCGCGGGGCAACGCCTTCTTCTCGTCGGATGCGTTCAAGCTGACGCAATACCGCCTCACAGGGCAGGACGTCGTGACCCCGCGCCTGGCGCGCGATGGCGGCGCCGTGGTGTTCAAGGCCGACCGCGCGCTGACGCTGGACGGCGAGCTGCGCGCACAACCCGATGCGGGCGGGCGCGGCAGCCTGGTGGACATTGCCGCCGCCAAGATCGCCATCGTCGGCGCGGGGCAGGACAGCAGCGACCTGCGCGCCGACGGCTACCTGGTCGTGGATGCCGGCAGCCTGACGCGCTTCGGCGCGGGCAGCCTGCTGGTGGGCGGCACGCGCACGGGCAATGTGCGCGGCCTGCAGGTGGACGTGGCCGCCAGCGATGTGGTGCTGCGCAACACGGCAGGCACCGCGTTGAGCGGCCCGGAAGTGATCCTGGCCGCGGCGAATGCCGTGTCGATCGAGTCGGGCAGCGTGCTGCGCGCGCACGGCGCCGCGTCGGGCGACGAGGCGAACCTGGTGCTCAAGCCGCAGGTGGCGGCCGTGTGGAGCGACAACAACACGCCCAACGACACCAGCGACGACCACATCGTCACGCCTTCCAAAGACTGGGGTGCGCTGGTGCGCGTGAGCAGCGGCCAGGCCGTGCGGGCGCTGCGCGAGAACGTGGACACCACGGTCGGCGGCCAGGTGCGCATCGGCGCCGGTGCGCTGCTGCAGGGCGGCGAGGCGCTGCTGCTCGACGCTACCAACAACACCGAGATGGCCGCCGGCGCGCAGTTGTCGGGCAAGGCCCTGTCGGTGGCCGCGAGCCGCATCGGCATCGGCGGCGGCAGCGGCGGCCTGGTGCTGGACGCCGACGCCCTGGCGCAGCTGTCGCGCGCGCAGTCATTGACGCTGCACAGCTACGGCAGCCTGGACTTCTATCGCTCGCTGGACATGCGCGGCCTGGCGCAGGTGGTGTTCGACGCCGCAGCCCTGCGCGGTCATGGCGCCGATGCCGTGCAGGTGCAGGCCTCCCACCTGACGCTGCAGAACACGGGCGCGTCGCTCGGCAGCGCGGGCACAGGCAGTGGTCGCCTGGAACTGTCGGCCGGCGAGCTGGTGCTGGGCGTGGGCGACAAGACGATGTCCGGCTTCGACCAGGTGCTGCTGTCGGCCAGCCGGCGCATCACCGGCGAAGGCACCGGGAGCCTGGACGCCGGGACGGCGGCGCTGACGCTGCGCACGCCGGTGCTGCAAGGGGTGTCCGGCTCAGACCAGGCCCTGCGAACGCAAGGCCAACTGGTGTTGCAGCAGGACGCGCAGCTGGATGCGCAGGAGATGGCGTCACTGGGCCGCGCCAGCCTGGGCGCGCGCCTGAGCCTGTCGGGCCAGGGCGTGACCGTGGCGCTGCCGGTGCTGGCGCTGGGCGGCAGCATTGCGGTCGATGCCGGCACGGGCAACCTGACGGTTGCAGAGCAGGGCAGCCTGCACGCGGGCGGCCTGGAAAAAGTCTTCTTCGACGCGGCCCAGTACGTGGACGCGGGCCAGATCAGCCTGGCGACGCGAGGCGGCCTGATCGACCTGGCCCCGGGCAGCCTGCTGGACCTGTCGGCCCATCCGCACGGTGGCGACGCCGGCCGCCTGACGGTGGATGCATCGGCCGGTGGACGGGTCCACTTCGGTGGCACTGTGCAAGCGCAGTCCGGTGCCGGCGGCAACGGCGGCAACTTTGCGCTGGCCATCGATCGGCTGGACGATTTCGGCGCGCTGGCGCGAACGCTCAACGATGCGGGCTTCAGCCGCTCGCGCCAGTTCCGCGTCCGCCAGGGCGACCTCACGATCGCGGGCACCACGCGGGTGGCCGACTTCGAAGTCATCACCGACCGCGGCGTGATTGCTGTCGACGGCACGGCGCGCGTCGAGGCCAACGCAGCCTACGGCGGCAGCATCCGCCTGGTCGGCGGGGCGGGGTTGACGATGCAGCCTGGCGCGGTGCTGGCGGCCCATGCCACCGACGCCGTCGATGGCCTGGGCAGCAGCCGCATCGACCTGGAAGCGGTCGACGGCCAACTGAACCTGGCCGGCGGCACGCTCGACCTGAGCGGCGGCGAAGGCGGCAAGCTGCGACTGCGGGCGCAGCGCACCGCAGGCAACGACGGCCTGAACGTCACGGCGCTGAACGCCGCCGTGCAGGGCGCGCGCTCCGCGGTGCTCGAAGGCGTGCGTCGCCATGCCAGCACGGATGGCACGGTGGAATCCGTGGCCCCGCAGGCGATCGCCGAGGCCAATGCCTTTGCAGGCCACACCGGCATCCTGGCGAGGCTGGGTGGCAATGCCGCCGCCTACACCTTGGCGGCGGGCATCGAGATCACCAGCCCCGGTGACCTGACGCTCGGCCGCGACTGGAATCTGTTCGACAGCTTCGGTGCGGCGCACCGCGAAGGCACGCTCACGCTGCGCGCCGGCGGCAACCTGAACATCGATGGCCATCTGAGCGACGGCTTCGACGTGGCGGGCCGCGACAACGGCGCGGGCCGGGCGGCGCGGCTGCAGCAGGCCGCGTCGTGGAACCTGCGCCTGGTGGCGGGCGCGGACCTGGGGTCGGTCGATGCACTGGCCACGCGGCCATCGGGCGCGCTTGCAGCCGACACCGGCACGATCCGCGTGGGCACGGCCGGCACCGAGTCGGGCGCCGGCAAGCTGGTGCGCACCGGCAGCGGCGACCTGACGGTACGCGCCGGGCGCGACCTCGTGCTGGCGCACAAGGAGTCCGCGCTGTACACCGCAGGCCGGGCCGAGGCCGATCCCACCTTGGGCGGCGGCTTCGACACCGCCAGCGTCGATGCCCAGTACGGCACCGCAGGTGGCCACGTGGATGTCGCGGTCCAGGGCAGCGTGCGTGCGCCCACCGCGCAGGGCGCGCGTTCGGACCAGATCCTGACCGAATGGCTGTTCCGCCAGGGCCGCTATGGCGGAGATCTCAGCAGTCCCACCGGCTACTACGACGCGTACAACATGGGCGAGAGCTGGGCGCCGGTCATGTCCGCCCGGGGCCAGCAACCGAGCTGGTGGGTGAACCACGCCAGCTTCCAGCAGGGCCTGGGCGCGCTGGGCGGCGGCAACGTGAAGCTGTCGGCGGGCGGCGACCTGGTGAACCTGGTGGTGGCCTTGCCCAGCACCATGCGCGTCACGGGCGGGCGTTCCGCCGGCGATGCCGCGGCCTCCATCGTGACGCGCAACGGCGGGCAGCTGCAGGTGAGCGCAGGCGGCGCCCTGAAGGCCGGCCAGTACTACGTGGGCCGCGGCGCCGGCGAGATCGAAGCCGGCGCAAGCGCCTCCGGCTATGCCCTGACCGGCATCTCGAGCAGCTGGCCCAACACCGCCTATTCCTACGACATCGCGCCCGTGCTGGCGCTGTCGGACGCCACGCTCAAGCTGCAGACGCTGGGCGACCTGGTCCTGCAGACCGTGATCGACCCGATGCAGATACGTCGTGCCTACGTCGACCAGGCCGACCGGGACACCAGCGGCGCGTCCAGCCATGCGATGTTCATGAGCAGTCAGACAGAGCGCAGCGCCGTCAGCCTGGTGTCCACCGGCGGCAACGTGCGCCTGGTCAACCAGTCGGAATTCGTGGCAGGAAACGACACGGAGAACACCACCAGGCTGGTGAGCGGCATGACGGACACCAAGCTCCAGACGGACATGGTGGGCCTGTACCCGGCCAAGGTCAGCGTGTCGGCCCTGAGCGGCAACATCGACGTCGCGGGCCTGCTGGCGATGGCGCCGGCGAACAGCAGCGACCTGTCTTTGCTGGCCGCGAAAGACCTGCGCTTCCTGCGCGGCAGCAGCCTGCAGAACACGGGTGCCATCGTCATGACCCAGACCACGCTGGACAAGTGGCCGTCGATATTCCGGCCGTGGATGGGTTTCACGATCACGCTGGGCGGGGCATCGGCGTTCGGCGCGCCGCTGAAGTCGGTCTATGGCGGCTTCTCGGTGACGAACACGTTCCTGACCAACAGCCTCAATGGCATGGAGCTGTTCGACAACCCCGATGTGCTGCCGATGCAGGTGCATGACTTCACGCCCAGCCGCTTGTACGCGGTGACCGGTTCCATCAGCGACCTGAATCTGATCGCGTCGGAATCGGTGCACGTGCAGGCCGGCACCGACATCCGCAACTTCGAGCTCAGCGCGCGCAACCTGCGCCCCACCGACACCACCATGCTGGCGGCGGGCAACGACATCCTGGCTGTCGCCAACAGGCTCCTGTCGCACCGATATGCGCGATACAGCGGCGACGCGGCGGCCTACTACTACGACAGGGGCAGCCGCACCGCGCTGCAAGGGCCGGGATCCCTGCTGCTGCTGGCCGGGCGCGACATCCAGGGCAACAACCTGTCGCTGTACACCAATGCCAATCGCTATTGGGACTACGTGTCGGCAACGCCGCTCGGCGAAGAATCGAACGTCATCAAGGCCCTGCCCGCCGAGGGCGCCGGCATCACCCTGATGGCCGGCATGAACAAGGCCGCCAGCTACGACGCCTTCGAGCGGGCCTACCTGAACCCGGCCAACGTGGCCGCCATGCCGGACTATCTGAAGACCACCCTGGCCGACGGCACCGTGGCGCCGCTGTACCTGAGCGACGGGGTGGAAAACCGCGGCGACCTGGCCAAGTTGGCGCGCCGGGGCCTGGTGTCCTTCGTGGAAGGCATGCTCGGTGCCGACAAGGTCGCCAGCCTCACCGGCACTGCGGACGGCAAGCTGAGCCCGCAGCAGGCGTGGGAGCAATACCGGCAATTGCCGCCGCTGGTGCGCGAGCAGTTCCTGCGCCAGGTCTTTGTCTATGAACTGCGCGAAGGAGGGCGCGACCAGAACGGGGGCGATGGGCAGAACGGTCCGATCAACGGCGGCTACCGCCGCGGCTCCGCGGCCATCGACACGCTGTTCCGCGGTGCGACGGCCGAAGGCCAGCCCGTTCGCTACGCCGCGGACCTGCCGGACAACTGGCGCAGCAGCTGGTCCGGCGTGGGCAGCATCGCCGCGACCCGGATGGCGGCGCGCACCCACCAGGGGGGCGACATCAACGTCTTCACCCCCGGCGGCGGCCTGCAGGTGGCGGGGCTGGGCGCGGTGGTGCCGGACGGATATGGCCTGGTGACGCTGGCCTCGCCGGGGCAGGTCAATGTGTTCACTGACCGAGACATCATCGTGAACCGTTCGCGCATCCTGTCCTTCGTCTCGCAGGCCGAGCCGCTGGGCAGCGACCAGGTGTTGTGGTCCAGCCAGGGCGACATCGACGCCGGCCGCGGCGCCAAGACCGTGCGCATTCCGCAGGCGCCGGAAGTCACGTCGGACGTGGACGGCAACATCACCGTGGAGGAAAAGCGCGACATGAGCGGCGCCGGCATCGGCACCGTGGGCGAAGGCGACGTGGACCTGGTCGCGCCCAGGGGCACCATCGATGCGGGCGATGCCGGCATCCGGGTCGCGAGCAACCTCAACATCGCCGCGCTGCAGGTGCGCAACGCCGACAACATCCAGGTCAAGGGCGAAACGACCGGGCTGCCGGTGGTGGCCGCGGTGAACATCGGGGCACTGACCACCGCCAGCGCGGCGGCGTCGGCGGCGGCCATGGCGGCGCAGGAGTCCATGCGCCAGGAGCGGGCCGCGGCACGGCAGAACCTGCCCTCGGTCTTCACGGTGCGGGTGCTGGGCTTCGGCAACGAAAGCCTGCCGTCGGGCGGTGCGGGTGCATCGTCGCCGCCACGCCCCGGCGCGCAGGCGGGCGCTTCGCCTCGCTACGACCCTGCCAATCCTGTGCAGGTCTTTGGACACGGCAACCAGTTCGACGCGTCGGTGATGTCGCTGTTGACCGACGCCGAGAAGACCAGGCTGCGCCATGCCGGCAAGTAAGACGATGTCCGTGGCTGAGTTCGATCCCGGTCCTTGTTTTCAAGGGCCATTCGCGGGCCACGGCGAGCCCGTCGGTGTGGCGCTGCGGGCGTTCCTGACGGCGAACTACACGTACCTGCATCGCCGCTTGGCCCGCGATCTCGGCTGTTCCGACCAGGCCAGCGAGTGCCTGCACGAGGCCTGGCTGCGTCTGGGCGAGATGACGGCATCGGAGCCCGTGCGCAGTCCCGGGGCCTATGTCTATCGAACGGCGCGCAACCTGGCCATGGATCGCCTGCGCAGCGACCGGTCCTGGCAGTACGTGGGCGAATGGGATACGGCCCTCGATCTCCTGGCCGATCACGCGCCCGGCCCCGATGCCATCGCCGAGGCGCGTTCGGCCGTGGAGGCCGTGGAGCAGGCGATGCAGCGGCTTTCGCATCGGCATCGTTCGGTGCTCGTGGCACTGCAGATCGAGGAGATGACCCGCCAGGACGTGGCGGACCGGCATTGCATCTCCCTGCGCCGGGTGGACACGGCACTTCGCCAGGCCCTGGACTACTGCGCGCATGCGTCCGGTCACACCGTGCGGGCGGAAGGCGCTTCGCCCCGGCGTGGTCTTTCCCGGCGATGGCAGGAGAAAGTCGTCGCCCCGATGCGCGCCGGCGCGCCACGCTTGGAGAAATGAAATCCCGCCTGCGGGCGGCGCCGGACCGGTAGCAACTTGCTGCTGCCGATCTCGTCGGCGTTCGGGTGGGCGTGGTTGCGGGACGCACGATCTGTCCGATCGAGCGCCCGATACCCAACGCGTATCGCCCGACATGAAGACGGTATTTCACGGCCAACACCGGTTCCCCTAGCATCGTTCCAACGACACGGGAGACCGAATGGACACAAGGACAGAAGCGGCGGGCCGCTTCCTTTCGCGCACTGCGCTACCGGCTTCGAAAAGCCAGGGGGCCCCATGAGCGGACCCCTCGACGGTGTGCGCATCATCGACATGACCGCGGTGCTGATGGGGCCCTATGCCACCCAGATCCTCGGCGACCTGGGCGCCGACGTCATCAAGATCGAGTCGCCCGGCGGCGACACGGTGCGCGGCATCGGGCCCGGCCGGAACCCCGGCATGGGCGGCATCTTCCTGCACGCCAATCGCAGCAAGCGCAGCGTGGTGCTGGACCTCAAGCAGCCTGACGGCCGCGAGGCGCTGCTGCGGTTGGCCGCCGATGCCGACGTGCTCATCTACAACGTCCGGCCGCAGGCCATGGCGCGCCTGGGGCTGGACTACGCCGCCATTGCTGCCGTCAATCCGCGCATCCTGTATGTCGGCGTGTACGGCTATGGGCAAGACGGGCCCTATGCGGCCAAGCCGGCCTATGACGACCTGATCCAGGGCGCGGCCGCGATTCCCACCTTGGGCGTGCGCGCGGGCGCCGACGTGCCGCGCTACGTGCCCAGTGCCATGGTCGACCGCATCGTGGGCATGAGCGCGGCCAACGCCGTGTCGGCGGGCCTCTTCCACCGCGAGCGCACGGGCAGGGGGCAATCGATCGACGTGCCCATGTTCGAGACCATGGCGCAGTTCGTTCTGGGCGACCACATGGGCGGCTGCACCTTCGAGCCGCCGATCGGGCCTGCCGGCTATGCGCGGCTGCTCAACGAGCATCGCCGTCCCTACGCGACGCTGGACGGCCATCTGTGCGTGCTGATCTACAACGACAAGCAGTGGAAGACCTTCTTCGGCCTGATCGGCAAGTCGCAGGAGATGGAGGCCGATCCGCGTTTCAGCACCATCGGCCGGCGCACCGAGAACATCGGCGAGCTGTACCAGCTGGTGGGCCAGGTGATGAAGACGCGCACTTCGGCCGACTGGACCGCACGGCTCGAAGCCGCCGACATCCCCGTCATGCCGATGCACACCCTCGAGTCGCTGATGGACGATCCGCATCTCAAGGCCGTGGGGTTCTTCGAAACCGTGGAACACCCCAGCGAAGGGCGCCTGCGCGCCATGGCGATCGCGACGCGATGGTCCGACTCGCCCCCCACGGTGGTGCGCCAGGCGCCCAGGCTTGGAGAGCACAGCGCCGAGGTGCTGGCCGAGGCCGGCTACAGCGCGGCGCAGATCGAGGCACTGGCCGCGCAGGGCGCCACCTTGTTGCCCGCCGAACTGATTTCCGAAGCGGACTGAACCGCCATTCCATGGACCTGAACGGAGCGACCTCTTGATCCAGCTGAACACCGGCTTCCATTTCGACGAGCTGCCAACAGGCATGCGCTTTCGTTCCCGTTCCCGCACCGTGACCGAGGCGGACCTCGTGAGCTTCATCAACCTGAGCTGGCTGAACGAGGAACTGTTCACCGACACCAGCGACCGGGCGCACATGGCGATTGCGGGCCGGGTGGTGCCGGGCGCGCTGGTCTATGCCTTCGCCGAGGGGCTGATCACGCCGTCCATGCAGGGAACGGGCCTCGCGTTCCTGAATGCGGAGCTCGACATCGCCGCGCCGACCTTCGTGGGCGACACGATCCATGTCGAATGCGAAGTGATCGAGCGACGCCCCACCGCCAAGCCGGGACGCGGCCTCGTGCGCACCCGCAATTCGGTTCTCAACCAGGATGGCAAGACCGTTCTCACCTACACGCCGCTGCGCATGATGCGCATGAAGCCGGCAGACGAAAAGAAGGCGCACTGACATGGAAGACTTCCTCAAGATCGAGCGCGACGGCGGCGTCGCAGTGGTGACGATGAACCGTCCGCAGACCCGCAATGCACTGTCCGACGCAGATGCCGTCGAGTCGCTGATCGCGCTGTGCGACACCGTCAACCGCGACCTGTCCGTGCGCGCCGTGGTGCTGACCGGTGCGGGCACGGCGTTCTCGTCGGGCGGCAACCTGAAGACCTTGCGCGACACCATCGGCAGCGGGCTCGGCGAGCCGGTGCACAGCCGTTACGCCTATCGCGACGGCATCCAGCGCCTGCCGCTGGCGCTGTGCAACCTCGAGGTGCCGACCATCGCGGCCGTCAACGGGCCGGCCTACGGCGCGGGCAGCGACCTGGCCTGCATGTGCGACATCCGCATTGCCTCGCGCACGGCCGTGTTCGCCGAGAGCTTCGTCAAGCTCGGCCTGATTCCGGGCGACGGCGGCGCGTGGCTGCTGCCGCGCGCGGTCGGCATGTCGCGCGCTTGCGAGATGGCCTTCACCGGCGATCCCATCGATGCCGCGCAGGCCCTGCAATGGGGGCTGGTCTCCGATGTGGTCGAGCCCGATGCGCTGATGCCCACGGCATTGCGGCTCGCGCAGCGCATCGCCAGCAATCCGTCGCATGCCCTGCGCATGACCAAGCGGCTGCTGCGCGAAGCACAGCACGCGCGGCTCGACACGGTGCTGGAGATGTCGGCAGGCTTTCAGGCGCTGGCACACCACACCGCTGCGCACGAGTCCGCGCTCGATGCCTTTCTCGATGCGGCGAAGGCCCGTGCCGCGGCGCGCACCTGACAGCGGGGATGACCATGTCCTTTCAACGGCGCCACATCCTTGCCGCTGCGGGTGCGCTCGCAGCAATGCCCCTGGCCCGCGCGGCCGATGAACCCAAAGCCTGGCCGCAGAAGCCGATCCGGCTGGTGCTGCCTTACGCTGCGGGCGGGCCCACCGACGTCGTGGCACGCGCCATCGGGTTCAAGCTCTCGCAACTGCTGGGGCAGCCGGTGGTCGTCGACAACCGCACCGGCGCCAGCGGCAACATCGCGACCGAGTTCGTGGCCCGCTCCGCACCGGACGGCTACACGGTGCTGTACCACTCGTCGGGCCTGGCCATCAGCCCGGCGCTGCACAAGAACCTGCCCTACGACGCGCTGCGCGATCTCGTGCCCGTGGCGCTGCCCGCGCTGATCCCGACCGTGCTCATGGCAAGCCCGAGCTTGCCCGTCGCCAACATCGAGGAGTTCGTGCAGTACATGAAGGCGCGGCCCGGCAAGCTCGCCTACGGCTCGGGCGGGCAGGGCAACGTCACGCACCTGGGTGTCGCGCTGTTCCTGCAGGCCCTGAAGCTCGATGCGATGCATGTGCCCTACAAGGGCACCGCACCCGCCATGGCAGACCTCATGAGCGGACAGACCCAGTTCCTGCTCGACGCCGTGAACTCGTCGCTGCCCTTCATCCGCGATGGCCGCGTGCGCGCGTTGGCTGTGGCCGGCAAGGCGCGCATCGGCGTGCTGCCCGGCGTGCCGGCGCTGGGCGAGTCGCTGATCCCGGGTTTTGACGCACCCACCTGGCACGGCCTGCTGGTGCCCAAGGGCACGCCGCCGGCCATCGTCAAGGCGCTCAACGAAGCCGTCAACAAGGCGGTGGCCGACCCGGGCCTGCGCGGCCAGTTCGAGCCGCAAGGCGTGCTGCTCCAGTCTTCCACGCCCGAGCAGTTCGGTACGTACCTGCGCGCGGAACTCAAGCGCTGGGCTGGCGCGGTGCAGGCCGCGGGCATCGAGGCCGAATAAGAAGACAGGCATCGGACCTGCGATCGGCGGGCCGGACAACAACGACAAGGAACCAGAGACATGAAGACCCCTTTCCTCGCGCGCTGGCTGCTGGCGCTTTCATTGGGTTGCGCCGCCGCGCTGGCGACCGCGGCCGGGTATCCGGACAAGCCCGTCAAGATCATCGTGTCGCTGCCGCCCGGCAGCGGCGCCGACACCACCGCGCGCTTCCTGGCCAGGCACCTGAGCGAAAAACTCGGCCAGCCTTTCCTCGTCGACAACCGGCCCGGCGCCGACAGCTTCATTGCCGCGCGCGCCGTGGCCACCGCACCGGCCGACGGCTACACGATGTTCGTCGCCAGCAACTCGCCGATGGTGACCAACGTGGCCGTGTTCCGGCAGTTGCCTTACGACGCGGTGAAAGACTTCCAGCCGCTGGCGCGCATCGCCCGTTTTCCGATGGTGCTGGTCGTGCCCGCCAGCTCGCCCTTCAAGACCCTGCAGGACCTGGTGGCGGCCGCGCGCCAGGCGCCGGGCAAGCTCAACTTCGGCAGCGGCACCGCCACCTACCGCGTCGCGCTCGAACTGCTGCACGAGCGCAACCAGATCAAGGCCACGGCCGTGCCCTACAAGGGCACCTCGGCGGCCATGACCGACCTGGCCGGCGGCAACATCGACTACACGATGGCGGAGGTCAGCGCGGTGATGCCGCTGCTGCGCGGCGGCAAGGTGCGTGCGCTGGCCGTCGCCGCCAACGAACGCATCAAGGAACTGCCGCAGGTGCCGACCGTGAGCGAGAGCGGCACGCCCGGCTATGAGTCGTATGCCTGGACCGGCGTGTTCTTTCCCGCGGGCGTGCCCGAGCCCGTGCTCACCCGGGCGTCGCAGGCCATCAAGGAGCTGATGGACAGCGACGAGGCCAGGACCTTCATCACCCTGCAGGGCGGGGCGGTGTTCTACGGCGCGCCGCAGGCCTTCGGCGAGTTCCAGCGGGCTGAGATCGAGAAGACCCGGCGCATCGTGAAGACCGCCAACATCGGCTACGAAGACTGAGCCGGTGGCTGCGTTGCAGAAGGCTGGACAGCAGCATGCGCCACCGCGATGAAATTGCGTGCGGCCGGCGTCAAGGCGTCGGGCAGCGTGGCCATCGCGATGCCCACGGTGTACTTGGACGGCATGTCGGTCAGCGGGATCAGGCGCACGCCGTTGCTGGCGTAGCGCTGCACCACCGCCGGCACCAGCGCCATGCCGAGGCCGCTTTCCACCAGGCCGAGGATCGTCTGGACCTGCACCGCCTCCTGCGTGATGCGCGGCTGCACGCCGGCATCCTGGAACACCTGCATGGTCAGCACATGCATGGTGGGCACCAGCGTGCGCGAGTACGCGATGAAGGGCTCGCCCTCCAGCTCGGCGATGGCGATCTCGCTGCGCTGCGCGAAGGCCGAATCGGCGCTCACGGCCAGCACCAGGTGGTCCAGTTGCAGCACCGTGAGTTCCGCTGCGGTCGGCGTCAGTACCGGATAGCGCACCAGTGCGAGGTCGAGCGAGTGGTCCTCGATGCGCCGCAGCAGATCGGTGGTGGTCGATTCCTCGATCTCCAGATCCACGCGCGGGTACTGGCGGTGAAAGCTGCGCACGATCTGCGGCATCAGCGAATAGGTGGCCGAGCCGACGAAGCCGATGCGCAGCAGGCCCTCTTCGCCCGCCACGCCGTCGCGGGCCGCGCGGCGGACCTCGTCGACGAAGAACAGTGCGCGCTTGGCGTTCTGCAGCACGGCTTCGCCGGCGGCCGTGAGCCGCAGGCCGGTGGAGAGCCGGTCGAACAGGAGCACGCCGAGTTCTTCCTCGAGCTTCTTGATCGAAGTGGACAGCGGCGGCTGCGCCATGTGCAGCCGCTCTGCGGCGCGATGAAAGTTGAGCGTCTCCGAAAGGACGACGACCTGCCGCAATTGGCGAAGCTCCATGGGGGCGAATGTCTCGGTGATTGCGGCAGTAACGGGTGGCCCGCTGCGGCTGCCAAACGGTGCAGGAGCCACGCGGATTATGGCGCTTGCACCCATCCGAACGAAGCGGGCAAAACCCGATGAAGCATCTGTGAGGACACACCATTGAACACCCTGCAATCGTTTTCGCTGGTCGCGATTCCACCGGAGGACGAAGCCCTGCGCGCGCCGGTGCGCGCCTTCCTGCAGTCGGCGCTGCACGGCGTTGCGCCGGCCGTGCGGGCGCGCTCCTGGATGGGGTTCGACGCCGACTTCAGCCGCGCGCTCGGGCGCCAGGGCTGGATCGGCCTGACGCTGCCCAAGGCCTATGGCGGCGCCGGGCGCAGCAGCTTCGCGCGCTTCGTGCTGCTCGAAGAACTGCTCGCCGCGGGCGCACCCGTGTCGGCCCACTGGATCGCGGACCGGCAGACCGCGCCGCTGATCCTGCGCTACGGCAGCGAGGCGCAGCGCGCGTTCTTCGTGCCGCGCATCGCGCGCGGCGAACTCTTCACCAGCATCGGCATGAGCGAGCCCGACACCGGCTCCGACCTGGCCAGTGTCCGCTCGCGGGCCGTACCCACCGCCACCGGCTGGCGCCTGAATGGCCGCAAGATCTGGACGACCAATGCGCACCGCGCGCACTACATGTGCACGCTGGCCCGCACCTCGGGCACGTCGGAAGACCGGCACAAGGGCCTGTCGCAGTTGCTGGTTGACCTGACGCTGCCGGGCATCACCGTGCGGCCGATCCGCGATCTCAGCGGCGACGGGCATTTCTGCGAAGTGCTCTTCGAGGACGTTGAGCTGCCAGCCGATGCGCTGGTCGGCGAAGAGGGCGCGGGCTGGCAACAGGTGACGGCCGAACTGGCTTTCGAGCGCAGCGGACCCGAGCGCATCTACTCCAGCCTCGTGCTCGCCGAAGCCTGGCTCGCCGAACTGCGCCAGGGCCCGGCGCCGGCCGCCGGCGTGCAGGTCATCGCGGGGCGCATCGCCGCGCGCATGGCGGTGCTGCGCGCGATGTCTCTGGCGGTGGCGGAGCAGTTGGGCCGCGGGCTCGATCCCGCATTCGAGGCCTCGCTGGTGAAAGACCTGGGCACCGAGTTCGAACAGGCGATGCCCGGATGGATCGAGGAAGCCTTCGATGCGCCCGGCCATCCGGTGCCGTCGGCCGGCCTGCTGCAGACCCTGGCCTACGTGACGCAACTGGCGCCGAGCTTTTCCCTGCGCGGCGGCACGCGCCAGATCATGCGCGGCATCATCGCCCGCGGGCTGGGCGTTCGCTAGCAGCGCCGCACACAAGGACACATGATGGACGACACACTCCTTGACGAATTCGAACGCCCGCTGCGCGCGCTGTGCACGGACGACACCTTGCGCGCCGTCGAAGCCGGCGCGCCCACCGACGCGCTGTGGCAGGCCATCGATGCGCTCGGCTACACCGATGCACTCGTGGCGGAAGCGCAGGGCGGCGCGGGCCTGTCGCTGCGCGAGCTGTTCGCGCTCGTGTTCGCCGCCGGCAAGGCCGGGCTCGGGCTTCCCTTCGGCGAGACCGCCGTCGCGCGCGCACTGCTGGCTGCGGCGGGGCATGGCGAGCGGCGCGGCGCCGGCCCCATCGCGATCGCACCGGGTGTTCCCGGCGACGCGGGTTCCATCGTTTGCCGCGACGTGCCCGGCGGCGCGCTCGCGCAGCAGGTGCTCGCGAGCTGGCAGGGCGAATGGCTGCTGCTGTCGCGCGAGCGTGCAACGGCCACGCCGGGTGCGTGGCGCCCGCAGGCTTCAGCCACCCTGCAATGGCACACATCCGATCTCGCCGTGGTGCGCTTCGAGGCGGGCGCAGCCGATGCCGTGGCGCTTTGCAACGCACTTCACGCCGCAGGCATGGCGGGTGCCATGGCGCGCGTGCTCGAACTGGTGACCGACTACGCGCGCGACCGCAAGCAGTTCGGCCGGCCGATCGCGCAGTTCCAGGCCGTGCAGCAGGAACTCAGCGTGCTGGGCGAGCAGGCGCATTCGGCCACGCTGGCCGCCCGACTGGGATGCAGCGCTGCGGGCGTGCAACCCGATCCGTTGCTGGCGGCCACCGCGAAGCTGCGGGCCTGCGAGGCGGCGCGCAGCGTCTGCGCCATCGCGCACGCCGTGTTCGGTGCCATCGGTATCACCGAGGAGCATGTGCTCGGCCTGTACACACGCCGCCTGCATGAGTGGCGGGCCGTGCCGGGCACGGAGACGCAGTGCGCGCGCCTGTTGGGCGAGGCCCTGCTCGCGCAACCCGACGGACTGTTCGATTTCGTCCGGCTGCGCTTGTCCGCGCCGGCCCTGGCCTGAGTTTTCACCAATCTGCGTGGGCGGCAGTCGCCACGCATCGAAGGAGACAAGCGAATGGGACCCTTGCAAGGAATCAGGATCATCGAGCTCGCCGGCATCGGCCCGGGCCCCATGGCCTGCATGCTGCTGGCCGACCTGGGCGCCACGGTGCTGCGCATCGATCGCACCGAGGCGGCCGACCTGGGCGTCAAGCGCCCGGCCAAATACAACCTGCTGCTGCGCAACCGCCAATGCGCGATGCTCGATCTGAAGCAGCCCGCGGCCGTCGAACAGGTGCTGGAACTCGTGGAGAACGCCGACGTGCTGATCGAGGGGTTCAGGCCCGGCGTGGCGGAGCGCCTCGGGCTCGGTCCTGAAATCTGTCTCGCGCGCAATGCACGCCTCGTGTACGGCCGCATGACGGGCTGGGGCCAGACCGGCCCGCTCGCGCATGCGGCGGGCCATGACGTGAACTACCTCGCGCTCACCGGTGCGCTGAACGCCATCGGCCGCAAGGACCAGGCGCCTTCGATTCCCCTGGCCCTGGCCGGTGACATGGGCGGCGGCGCGCTCTACCTGGTGATGGGCGTGCTGGCGGCGCTGCTGGAAGCGCGCAGCTCCGGCCAGGGCCAGGTGGTCGATGCCGCCATCGTCGACGGCGCGGCTTCGCTGGCCACCTCCTTCTACGGTCTGCACGCCGCGGGGCTGTGGGACGAACGCCGCGGCACCAACATCCTGGACACCGGCGCGCCGTTCTACGAGGTCTACGAATGCCAGGACGGCGGATGGATCTCGGTCGGCCCGATCGAGGCGCGCTTCTATGCGCAGCTGCTGCAGAAGCTGGACCTCGATGCCGCAGCGCTCGGCGACCAGCACGACCGCGGCGCATGGGCACAGGCCAAGGTGCAGATCGCGCAGCGCTTCAAGTCGCGCACGCGGCAACAGTGGTGCGACCTGCTCGAAGGCAGCGATGTCTGCTTTGCGCCGGTGCTGTCCTTTGCCGAGGCGCCGCAGCATGCGCACATGAAGGCGCGCGGCACCTTCGTCGAGGTCGAGGGCGTGGTGCAGCCGGCCCCGGCGCCGCGCTTCAGCCGCACCGTGCCCGCCATGCCCAGGGCGCCCCAGGAACGGCCGGACGCCGACCTCTCCGCCATCGCCGCCGAATGGCGCACCGCGCGACGCTGATTTGCGCATCGGCGCTCCATACTGCGGGGAGTTTCTTCCTTCGTGTCCATGGATGAATCCTTGAACCCCAGCCTTGCGACGGTGCCGGAGCGCAGGATCGAACCGGTCGCCAGCACCAAGCTGCTTCCGCCACGTCCGTCGCGCCGGCTGGTGCCGCGCGACGCCTTGCAGGCGCGGCTGCTGGAGGCCCGGCGCCAGCGCTGCGTGGTCGTGCAGGGGCCCGCGGGCAGCGGCAAGACCAGCACGCTGGTGGCCTGGCGGCAGGCCCTGCTGGCGCTGGACTTCGATGTCGCCTGGCTCTCACTGTCCGCCGAAGACTGCGAGCCGACACGCTTCTTCGACTGCCTGCTGGCCAGCATCGGCGAAGTCGATCCCGACGCGGTGCGCGAGGCGGCGCTGCTGATGGGGCGGGACAGCGACGAGTCGGCGCTCGAGCATGCCGTGATCACCGTCGTGCAGGCCATCTCGTCGCGCTCGCGGGAGCTGGTGCTGATGCTCGACGATCTCCAGCACCTGGAGGACGCCCGCATCTTCCAGGTGCTGCAATGGCTGCTCGACTACGCACCACCGCGGCTGCACCTGGCCTTCGCTTCGCGCACCGCCTTGCCGCTGTCGTTCGCGCGGCTGCGCTCCCAGGGCCTCGTGAGCGAGTTCGACCTGCGCGACCTGCGCTTCACCGCCGAGGAAACCGAGCGCTTCCTGCGCGAGCAGCTGGCCAGCATCGACAAGCGCGACGTGCAGGTGCTGCACGAGCTCACCGATGGCTGGGTGGCCGGCCTGCAGCTGTTCGTGGTCGACATGCAGGCCAAGCGGGGCGCCCCGTATGCCCGGGTGCAGGTGCGCGACGCGCAGGCCTTCGCCAGCTACTTCGAAGGCGAGGTGCTGGCGCACCTGCCGCCCGATGAGCTGGCGCTGCTCACGCGGCTGGCCCTGTGCAACCGTTTCTGTGCCTCCCTGTGCGCCGCGTTGCTGGTGTTGCCGCACGCCGGTGCGGACATGGCGTTGCGGCTGGCACGCCTGGACAGCGAGAACCTGTTCATCAGCCAGGTCAGCAGCCACGACCGCGAGACCTGGTATCGCGTGCATCCGCTGCTGCGCGAGATCCTGCTGGCGCGCCTGGAAAGGCTGCCGGGCGAGGAACGCGGTGCGCTGCACGGCGCGGCTTGGCGCTGGTTCGAGGCGCACGGGCACTTCGACGAAGCCGTGCGCCATGCGGTGCTGGCGGGCGATGCGCACGCGGCAGCCGACATCGTGGAGGCCTGCGCGTCCGACCTGCTGGCCCGGGGCGAACTGACCTCGCTGGGCGGCCTCATGCGGCGGCTGCCGATGGCCCAGGTGCAGGCGCGCTTCGGGCTGCGGCTCGTGGCGGCCTACCTGCGCCTGTATGCGCGCGACATCGAAGCGCTGGAGGGCAGCATCTCGCAGCTGGAGGCGGAATTCGACACGCTGGACGCACTGCAGCGCCGGGGTCTCACGCTGCTGCGCGGCGGCCTGGCCCTTCAGCGCGACGACACCGAGACCCTGCTGGCGATCGCGCCGCAGCTCGAAGCCATTCCCGACGACGCACAGGCCATCTTCGCCGGGCGCAACCACCTGCTGGCCTGGATGCACATGTACCGCGATGCCTACGCCGAGGCCCGCGCGCTGCTGGAAGAGGCCGCGCAGCAGCACGGCACCTCGACCGGGCGCGGCCTGATCGCGCGCTGCCTCGCCGGCATGAGCTTCGCGCTCGAAGGCCGCATGACCGAAGCCGAACACCTGTTCCGCGCGGTACTGCAGGAGGCGCAAGGGCACGGCGCCGCCCGGATCGGCGTGGCCAGCATGGCCGCGGGCCTGCAAAGCGACGTGCTCTACGAGTGGAACGAACTCGAAGCCGCCTGCAGCCTGCTCGAACCCCGCATCGAAGTGCTGGAGCGCGCCTCGATTCCCGATGCGGTGCTGCGCGCCTTCGTCGTCCTGGCGTGCGCGCACTGGCTGGCGGGCCGGCGCCTCGAAGCGCTCGACCACCTCGATCACCTGGAGGACTACGCCGTGCGCAACAGCCTGGACCGCCTGCTCGCGCATGCGCTGGTCCTGCGCCTGCGCCTGTACCTCAAGCAAGGCGAGACCGCGCAGGCCGACCAGGTGTTCGAGCGGATCAAGGTGCTGAACGTGCGCCATGCCGATGCGGGCAAGGGCACGGCCGCCGAAACCTGGCGCATCACCGAGCGTGCGCGTGCCGACATGTGCCTGCACTGGAACGACTTCGACGGCGCCGTCGATTGCCTGAAGCCCCTCGTGGCGTGCACCGAATCGGCTGGCCGGTTGCGCATCCTGGCGGCCCTTCGGCTGCAACTGGCCATCGCGGAGTCGGGGCGCGGCAACCAGCGGCCCGCGCGTGAGCAGGCGATCGAAGCCTTGCGGCTGGGCCATCGGCTCGGTCTCGTGCGCAGCCTGCTGGACGTATCGGCGAACGTGCCGTCGCTCCTCGATGCGCTGCTGGCGGATGCGGCACTCGACCCGGTCCTTGCGTTCTATGCACGGCGGCTGCTGGAGGCGGCCGCGGCCACGCGACGCGCACGGGCGGCCGTCCGCATGGCAAAGAGCGCTGCCGCCGAGGGTGTGGCCGTCGACCTGCTCAACGAGCGCGAGCGCGAGGTGCTCGACCTCGTGGCGCAGGCCATGCCCAACAAGAAGATTGCCCGCGTGCTGGGCGTCACGCCCCACACCGTGAAGTGGCATCTGCGCAAGATCTACAGCAAGCTGGGCGTTGCCGAGCGCGACGAAGCGGTTGCGCGCATGCGCGATCTCTCGCTGGTCCGGGAAACCCCCAGGCTGCACTGAACACCGGCTAGCCATCGCGGCTAGTGGCTCGCGGCCTTCGGCTTCGCATCATCGATGCACGCGACAGCGCCTGCCGGGGGACTGCCGCTGCGGACCGTCCGGTCCGGCACATCGATCCCAGCGAAACGAAAGGAATGGAGATGCAACAGCTCTGCAAGGACCGCGTGGTCGTCATCACCGGTGCCGGCCGCGGCCTCGGCCGCGAATACGCACTGGAGTTCGCGCGCCAGGGCGCGAAGGTGGTCGTCAACGACCTGGGCGCCAGGCCCGACGGCACGGGCGCCATGAACGGCCCCGCGCAGGAAGTGGTGGCCGAGATCCGCGCGATGGGCGGCGAGGCCGTGGCCAACACCGACGACGTGTCCGACTGGGAGGGCGCCAGGCGGCTGATCGAGGCCGCGATCACCGCGTTCGGCGGGCTCGACGTGCTGGTCAACAACGCCGGCATCCTGCGCGACAAGACGCTCGTGAACATGGACATCGACGATTTCGACGCCGTGATCCGCGTCCACCTGCGCGGCACCTTCGCACCGATGCGCCATGCCGCCGCGTACTGGCGCGAAGAAGCCAAGGCCGGCCGCCCGCGCGTGGCGCGCGTGGTCAACACCAGTTCGTCGTCGGGCCTGTACGGCATCGTCGGGCAGACCAACTATGGCGCGGCCAAGGCCGGCATCGCCAACATGACCATCGTGGCGTCGCGCGAGCTGGAGCGCTATGGCGCGACGGTCAATGCGATCTACCCGACCGCGATGAGCCGCCTCACGGAAGACCTGTTCAAGAGCGGCCAGCTCAACCCCAAGGCGCCGGCCGGCGTCGCCGGGTTCGACCCGCTGGACGCGGCGAACGTGGCGCCGCTGGTCGTCTGGCTGGGCAGCGTGCATTCCAGCGCCGTCACCGGCCGGGTGTTCGGCGCCAAGGGCGGGCGCATCACGGTGGCCGAAGGGTGGCGTGCCGGTCCTCACGTGCAGAAGGACAGCCGCTGGACTGTCGCCGAGCTGGGCGAGGTGCTGCCCGGCCTCGTCGCGCGCGCGGCGCCGAATGCCGACCTGAGCGGCCAGCTGAATGCGTCGAACGCCTGACATGAAGAAGGACTGCGGACACCGGTCCGCGCGAGGAGGCACCGCATGAAAACGGCGAACTACCTTGGAGACTTTGCGGCCCTGACGCCGGACAAGCCCGCCGTCATCAACGGCAGCAGCGGCGAGCGCCTCAGCTACCGCGAACTGGACGAACGCTCCAACCGGCTCGCACAGGTGCTGTACGCGCAGGGCCTGCGCCGCGGCGATTGCATCGCGATGCTGCTGGAGAACCACATGCGCTGCTTCGAGGTGGCCTGGGCGGCCTTTCGCTCGGGGCTGCTGCTGACGGCGGTCAACCGGTTCCTGACGGCGGGGGAGGTGGCCTACATCGTGGAGGACAGCGGTGCGCAGGTGCTGATCTCCTCGGTCGCGATGGCCGGTGTCGCGGCCGAGCTGGCCGGCACCACGCCGCACTGCGCGCGGCGGCTGATGATCGACGGCGTCATTCCCGGGTGGGAGTCCTACGAGCAGGCCGTGGCCGGCGCGCCGGCGCAGCGGCTGGCCGAGGAGTGGGTGGGCGGCACGCTGCTGTACAGCTCCGGCACGACTGGCCGGCCCAAGGGCATCGTGCGCGCGGCGGCCCGTGCGCGCTTCGACGACGACGTGGCCGACCCGCGCCTGATGATGATGCACCGGTACAAGTTCGACGCCGATTCGGTCTACCTGTCCACGGCGCCGCTGTACCACGCGGCCCCGCTGTCCTATGCGACCAACACGCACTTCTTCGGCGGCACCGTGGTGTTCATGCCCAAGTTCGATGCGGTCGAGTCGCTGGCACTGATCGAGCGTTACCGCGTCACCCACAGCCAGTGGGTGCCGACCATGTTCATCCGGTTGCTGAAGCTGCCGGACGCATCCCGCGAAGCCTTCGACCTGTCCAGCCACCGCGTGGCCATCCATGCCGCGGCGCCGTGCCCTGCCGAGGTCAAGCGCCGCATGATCGACTGGTGGGGCCCGATCGTGGTGGAGTACTACGGCGGCAGCGAGGGCAACGGCCTCACCTCCATCGACAGCCGCGAAGCACTCGCGCACCCCGGCTCGGTGGGCCGTGCCGTGCTGGGCGTGCTGCGCATCTGCGACGACGACGGCAATGAGCTTCCGGCGGGCCAGGACGGGCTGATCTATTTCGAGCGCGACAAGCTGCCCTTTCACTATCACCGCGACCCCGGCAAGACCCGCGCGGCCCAGCATCCACGGCACCCGAACTGGACCGCGATCGGCGACATCGGCCACCTGGACGCGGACGGCTATCTGTACCTGACCGACCGGCTCTTCTACATGATCATTTCGGGCGGGGTGAACATCTACCCGCAGGCCATCGAGGATGCGCTGGCCCTGCATCCCAGCGTGCAGGACGCCGCCGTGATCGGCGTGCCCGACCCCGAGATGGGCGAGGCCGTGAAGGCCGTCATCGAGCCCGCGCCCGGCGTGGCGCCCACGCCGGCATTGGCCGAAGCGCTCATCGCCTTCCTGCGCGGCAAGGTCGCGAGCTACATGCTGCCGCGCTCGGTGGACTTCATCGACGAGATGCCGCGCCTTCCCACCGGAAAACTCTACAAGCGCGCGCTGCGCGAGCGCTATGCCAAGCCTGAACTGAACCAGGAACCACAGACATGAACGACACCACCGAAACCCTGCGCGCGTCGCAGTTGTGCATCGAGGGCGGCATCGCCGAACTCAGTCATCAGCGCCCGGCGCTGCGCAATGCGCTGTCGACCGAACTGCAGATGGACTATGTCGACGTGATCGCGCGCGTCGAGAGCGACCGCGAGATCCGCGTGCTGCTGATCACCGGCTCGGGCGGCAGCTTCTCGGCCGGCGGCGACGTCAAGTTCATGCGCGAACGGCTGACCGACCCGAACGTGGCGACGGCGGACTACATGCGCAGCCGGCTGCGCAAGGCGCACCAGTGGCTGACCCGCCTGCGCGAACTGGAGGTGCCGGTGGTTGCCGCGGTCGACGGGCCGGCCTACGGCGCGGGCTTCGGCCTGGCCCTGCAGGCCGACTTCGTGCTCGCATCGACGCGTGCGGTGTTCTGCGCCTCGTTCGCGCGCCTGGGTGCCGTGCCCGACTTCGGCCTGCTGCACACGCTGCCGCGCATCGTGGGCCTGTCCCGCGCGAAGGAGCTCATGCTGACGGCGCGCCGCCTGGGGGCCGAGGAGGCGCAGGCCTGGGGTCTCGTGCATGCGGTCCATGCGGACGATGCGCTGCAGGCCGAGGCGAGGGCGTTTGCGCAGCGCCTGTGCGCAGGCCCGCGCGAGGCGGCCGGCATGACCAAGAACCTGGTCAACCGAAGTTTCGAGACCGACTGCGCCGCGATGTTCACGGCCGAGGCCAGCGCGCAGGCCGTGGCCATGCAGACGCCTTATCACGCCCAGGCCGTGGCCGACTTCGCGCGCGACGGCGCCTTCCGCTACGACTGGGACCGCATGGCGGCCGGGCGGTCCACCTCCTGAATCGCGAAGGAACAACCGCATGACTGACAACGTTTTGGTCGCCGGCGTCGGCATGGTGCCTTTCACCAAGCCCGGCGCAGGCCCCAACTACCTGGAGATGGGCAGCGATGCCGTGCGCCTGGCGTTGGCTGACGCCGGCATCGGCTACGGCCAGTTGCAGATGGCCTTCGCGGGCTATGTCTATGGCGACACCAGTTGCGGGCAGGGCGTGCTGTACCGCGTGGGCCGCACGGCCCTTCCGGTGTTCAACGTCAACAACGCCTGCGCCACCGGCTCCAGCGCCCTCTACCTGGCACGCGCCGCGGTGCAGAGCGGACAGGTCGAGTGCGCGCTGGCACTGGGTTTCGAGCAGATGCAGCCGGGGGCCACGCGCTCCAACTTCCCGGATCGCCCGATCCCGCGCGGCGACGTGCTGCCGATCCAGGACGCGCTGTGCGGCGATGCCGGCGAGATTCCGCGTAACCTGGTGACCTTCGGCGGCGCCGGCCGCGAGCACATGCGCCAGTACGGCACGCGGATGTCCACCTTCGCCGCGATCCGCGCCAAGGCCAGTCGCCATGCGGCGAACAACCCGCTGGCGCTGTTCAGGAAGGTCGTGACGACCGAAGACGTCATGAACGACCAGGTCATGTGGGACGGCGTGATGACCCGCATGATGGCCTGCCCGCCCACCTGCGGCGCGGCTGCAGCGGTCGTCTGCTCGCCCGCGTTCGCGCGGCGGCACGGCCTGCGCACCGACGTCGCGATCCTGGCGCAGGCCATGGTCACGGACCCGCAGGAGTCCTTCGAGCCGCCGACCATGA
Organism: Variovorax sp. GW460-12-1-14-LB1; assembly: GCF_059423605.1. Taxonomy (NCBI): domain Bacteria; kingdom Pseudomonadati; phylum Pseudomonadota; class Betaproteobacteria; order Burkholderiales; family Comamonadaceae; genus Variovorax; species Variovorax sp. GW460-12-1-14-LB1. The sequence continues at coordinate 26,108 of NZ_JBWKYF010000017.1, read as the reverse complement.
AAGGCTTCGTCGGCAGCTACATGGCGCAGCGCGCTTCGCGCGCGGTCTACGAACAGGCCGGCGTCGATCCGCGGGACATCCCGGTGGTCGAACTGCACGACTGCTTCGCTCACAACGAACTGCTGAGCTACGAATCGCTGGGCCTGTGCCCCGAAGGCGGTGCCGAGCAGTTCGTGCTGGACGGCGACAACACCTACGGCGGCCGTGTCGTCACCAATCCGTCCGGCGGCCTGCTGTGCAAGGGCCATCCACTGGGCGCCACCGGCCTCGCGCAGTGCTACGAGCTGACGCACCAATTGCGCGGCACCGCGGACAAGCGCCAGGTCGAGGGTGCGCGGCTGGCGCTGCAGCACAACCTGGGCCTGGGCGGCGCTTGCGTGGTCACGCTGTACGGCAGGCATTGAGTTTTTCAGACGGTTCTCGTCGTTGCGGCTTTCCGACTTTCACCAGGAGACAAGACCATGTTCACGCACTCGCAAGATGCCACCACCCTGCACCGGCGGGTCCTGCGGCTCAGCCTGTGGGGGGCCTTGCTGGGCCTTGCCGCATCGGCGACGGCGCAGCCCGCGGCCTACCCCGACCGGCCGGTGCGCATCGTGTCGGTCAGCGGCGCGGGCACCGGGGTCGACGACTTCACCCGGCTGGCCGCCAAGTACCTCAGCGACAAGACCGGCAAGTCGTTCTATGTGGAGAACCGGCCCGGCGCCAACAGCATCCTGGCGTCGGACCACGTGGCCAAGGCGGCGCCCGACGGCTACACGCTGCTGCTGGCGGTGGCCAGCGCCGTGGCTGCCAACCCCTACATGTTCAAGAGCCTGCCCTACGACGCGAACAAGGACCTGATGCCGATCGCGCGCATGTCCGTGGTCCCCATCGTGGTGACGGTGCCGGCCACGTCGCCGTACCGCAGCCTGGACGCCTTGCTGGCGGCCGCGCGTGCCCATCCCGGAAAGCTCAGCTATGGCACCAGCACATCGGGCTACAAGGTCATGACCGCGGCGATCAACGGCCTGGCGAAGGTCCAGGCGCTGGACGTGCCCTACAAGAGTTCGTCGGGCATGCTGCCCGACCTGCTCGCCGGCACCATCGACTACGCGATGCTGGAGGTGTCGCAGGCCGTGCCGCAGGTCGAAGGCGGCAAGCTCCGGGCACTGGCGGTGTCGAGCCCGGTGCGCGTTGCGGCGCTGCCCGATGTGCCCACGCTGGGCGAACTGGGCCTGGGTGATGCCACGTTGACGAGCTGGCTGGGCCTGTTCGCGCCGGCCGGCACGCCGCGGCCCATCGTGGACAAGCTCTCGCTGCTGGCCGTGGAGTTCGTCGCGTCGCCTGAAGCCCAGGCGCATTTCGCGCGGCGCGGCACGGCGGCCTACCCGGCGGCCTCGGCTGAGTTCACGAAGGCCATCCGCGAAGACCAGGCGCGCTGGAAGCACTACATCACGACCACGGGCCTTCAGCCGGAGTAGCGCGCCGGCGGCCCTTTCGCGTTCGACCTGTCCGTCCTGCCATCTGTCCGGACCGTGCGTCCGGCGAGGAACCCGCCATGCACCGCATCCAGACCTTCGTGCTCGCCGCCGCCCTGGCGTGCAGCGCTCCGGGCTTCGCCCAGGGCTTTCCGACCCGTTCCATCACCATGGTCGTGCCCGCGCCGGCCGGCGGCGCGTCGGATGCCATTGCACGGTCGCTGGCCGACGCGATGGGCAAGGCGCTGGGGCAGGTCATCGTCGTCGACAACAAGCCCGGCGCGTCGGGCATGCTGGCCACGCAGCTTGTCGCGCGTGCGCCCGCCGATGGCTACACGCTGCTGGTGACGCACACCACGCCCATCTACTACGCGCACCACACGTTCTCGAAGGTGCCCTACGACGTGCGTCGGGACCTCGCCTTCGTGACGCACATCTGCGATGCGAGCCTGGTGCTGGCGGTGCACAAGGATGTGCCTGCCAGGAACATGACGGAGTTCATTGCATGGGCCAGGTCCAACAAGGGCAAGGTCAGCTACGGCTCCTATGGGGTGGGCTCGTCCGGGCACCTGATGAGTTCCTACCTTGGCGAATCACGGCAGCTCGGCATGTCGCATGTGCCCTACAAGGGCGAGGCGCCCATGATCCAGGACCTCATCGGCGGCCACATCCCCTGGGCCTTCGCCACGGCCGGCTCCCTGTCGCCGCACTTCGCGAGCGGCCAGCTGCGGCCGCTGGCCGTGGTGGGCGAGCAGCGGCTCGACGACCTGCCGGGCGTGCCGACGCTGATCGAGGCTGGCTTTCGCGACCCGGAGTTCAAGATCATCGGCGGGCTGACCATGATGGTGGCCGCAGGCACGCCGCCGCCCGCGCTCGCCCGCCTGGAGAAGGAGGCGCGGGCGGCCATTCAAACCGTGCAGCTCAAGGCGCGGTTCCAGGTCTTCGGCCTGATCGGCGTTGGCAACAGCGCCAAGGAGGCGCGCGAGGGCTTCGAAGCCAGCGGGCCGGTCATCGAGAAGCTCGTGCGGATCTCCGGGGCAAAGATGGACTGAATGGGCGCGCCGACTCGCCATTACGGCTAGTGAATTCTGCGCGGCGAGTGGCGATCATGAACCCCAAGGCGACCGGTTTCCCCAACGCCGAAGTTCCATCAACAGACGCATCGAGAGGAGCTCCCAGTGGATGTGAATCGCACGGTCTTTCGTGAAGACCACGAAATGCTCAGGCCCAGCGCACAGCGCTTCTTTGAACGCGAGTGCGTGCCGCGCCAGGCGGCGTGGGACCAGGCCGGCCGGATCGACCGCGAGACCTGGCTCAAGGCCGGCCGCGAAGGCCTGCTGTGCGTGACGGTGCCGACCGAATACGGCGGCGGTGGCGGCGACTTCGGCCATGCGGCGGTGGTGCTCGAAGAGGTGCACCGCGCGGGTGTGTCGGGCGCGGGGTTCTCGCTGCACTCCGACATCATTGCGCCGTACATCGTGCGCCTGGGCACCGAAGCGCAGAAGCAGAAGTGGCTGCCCGGCATCTGCCGCGGCGAGCAGATCCTGGCGGTGGGCATCACCGAGCCGGGCGGCGGCTCCGACGTGAAGGCGATCCGCACCACCGCCGTGCGCGACGGTGACGACTACGTCATCAACGGCAGCAAGATCTTCATCAGCAACGGCCTGAGCTGCGACATGGTGCTGCTGGTGTGCAAGACCGATCCGGCCGCCGGCGCCAAGGGCGTGAGCCTGATCATGGTCGAGGCCGACCGCGCAGGCTTTCGCCGCGGCCGCAAGCTCGACAAGGTGGGCCAGCCCGCGGCCGACACCGCCGAACTGTTCTTCGACAACGTGCGCGTTCCCGTGGCCAATCGCCTGGGCGAAGAGAACCAGGGCTTCGCCTACCTCATGCAGGAGCTGGCGCAGGAGCGCCTGATCATCGCCCTGTATGCCGCTGTTGCGCTGGAGCGCCTGCTCGGCCTCACGCTCGAGTACGTGAAGGACCGCCGCGCCTTCAACCAGACCGTGTGGGACTTCCAGAACACGAAGTTCAAGCTGGCCGACGTCAAGGCGCAGTCGGTGGCCGTGCGCACGATGGTCGACTACTACCTGGGCGAACACCTGCGCCGCAAGCTCAGCGTGCAGGAGGCCGCCATCGCCAAGATGTACGCCACCGAGGCGCTGTGGAAGTGCCTGGACGACATGGTGCAGCTGCACGGCGGCTACGGCTACATGCTGGAGTACCCCATCGCACGCGCCTTCACCGACTACCGCGTCTCGCGCGTGGTGGGCGGCGCCAACGAGGTCATGCGCGACCTCATCGCACGCAAGCTGTAGGCACTGCGCTTCCTACGACTTTCCTTCCTTCTTCCCCCTTACTGAACTGGAGAAACCATGAGTGAAAAAGTCCTGGTCGGCGGTGTCGGCATGATCCCGTTTGCCAAGCCCGGTGCGAGCCCGAGCTATACCGACATGGGCGCCGATGCGGTGCGCCGCGCGCTGGCCGATGCCGGCATCGGCTACGAGCTGGTGCAGCAGGCGTACGTGGGCTACGTGTACGGCGACTCGACCTGCGGGCAGACGGCGCTGTATGAAGTCGGGCTCACCGGTATTCCGGTCGTCAACGTCAACAACAACTGCTCGACCGGCTCGACCGCGCTGTACCTGGCGCGCCAGGCCGTGGCGCTGGGCGACGCCGACTGCGTGCTGGCACTGGGCTTCGAGCAGATGCAGGCCGGCGCGCTCAAATCGCACTGGGACGACCGGCCCCGCACGCGGGCCCGCGTCTCGCACATCGTGAGCGACCTCACGGCCGACGTGCCCGAGCTGCCGCAGGCCCTGCGCACCTTCGGCGGCGCGGGCCGCGAGCACATGCAGAAGTACGGCACGAAGATGCAGACCTTCGCCGCCATCCGCGCCAAGGCCAGCCGGCATGCTGCCGCCAATCCGCTGGCCATCTTCAGGAACGTGCTCAGCACCGAGGACGTGATGAACGACAAGGTGATGTGGCCCGGCGTGATGACGCGCCTGATGGCCTGCCCGCCGACCTGCGGCGCGGCCGCCGCGCTGATCGTGTCCGAGAAGTTCGCGAAGAAGCATGGCCTGCGCAGCGACGTGCAGATCCTTGCGCAGGCGATGACCACCGACCCGGTCGCCTCCTTCGATCCGCCCTCGATGATCAGCTACGCCGGTTTCCACATGGCGCAGGCGGCGGCGAACAAGGTCTACGAGAAGGCTGGCGTCGACCCCGCGGACATCCGCGTCTGCGAGCTGCACGACTGCTTTGCCCAGAACGAACTGCTGACCTACGAAGCGCTGGGCCTGTGCCCGGTGGGCGGGGGCGAGAAGTTCGTCGAGGACGGCGACAACACCTACGGCGGGCGGGTGGTGACCAATCCGTCGGGAGGCCTGTTGTCCAAGGGCCATCCGCTGGGCGCAACGGGTCTCGCGCAGTGCTACGAGCTGACGCACCAGCTGCGCGGCACGGCCGACCAGCGGCAGGTGGACGGCGTGACGCTCGCGCTGCAGCACAACCTGGGTCTGGGCGGCGCCTGCGTGGTGACGCTGTACGGCCGCAACTGAGCGGGGAGGCGACATGCTCGACCGCAACCTCATCGGCCACGCCCTCGGCAAGCGCAGCCTCACCGTCGAAGAGGGCGCTGTGCGCTCGTATGCGCAGGCCATCGGCGAGACCGATGCGACCTACCTCGATGCGTCCGCGGCACGCGACGCCGGCCACCGCGCGCTGCGCGTGCCGCCCACCTTCCTGTCGTGCCTGGAAGGCCGGCTGTTCCAGACGCGCGCGCTGCTGGACCTGGCCCGCATCGACCTCAAGCGCCTGCTGCATGCGGAGCAAAGCTACGAATACCACGCGCAGGCCTATGCCGGCGACGTCCTCAGCTACGAGCCGAAGATCGTCGACGTCTACGAAAAGAAGGGCGGCGCGCTGGAGTTCCTGGTGAAGCAGACCCGCGTGACCAACCAGGACGGCGTGCACATCGCCGACCTGCGCACGGCCCTCGTGCAACGCCAGCTTGCGGAGGCATGACCACATGACGACCCCGGCACTGAAAGACCTGCAGGTGGGCGACAGCATTCCCGCGCTGCAGCTGCCCGCGATCTCCCGCACCACGCTGGCGCTGTATGCCGGCGCCTCGGGCGACCACAACCCGATTCACATCGACATCGACTTCGCCCGCAATGCCGGCCTGGACGACGTGTTCGCGCACGGCATGTTGTCGGCCGCCTACGTGGGACGACTGGTCACGAACTGGGCGGGGCAGGAGCGGCTGCGGCGCCTGCATGTGCGCTTCACCGGCATCACGCAGGTGCACGACGTGCCGCTGTGCACCGGCCGCGTGACCGAGCGCTTCGAGCACGAAGGCGAGCCGCGCCTGCGTGTCGAAGTGCAGTGCGCCAACCAGAACGGCGACGTGAAGATCCTCGGCGAAGCCGTGGTGGCCGCCCTTTGAAATTCATCCACAGGAGAAAGCAAGCATGAACAGAAATCTCGAAGGCAAAGTGGCCATGGTCACCGGCGCAGGACGCGGCATCGGCCGGTGCATCGCGCTGAAGCTCGCCCATGAAGGCGCCAAGGTGGTGGTCAACGACCTCGACGCCGCACCGGCCGAAGAGGTGGTGGCCGAGATCCGCGCCGCCGGCGGCCAAGCCGTTGCGTTCGCCAGCAGCGTGACCGCGCCGGACTTCGGCACCAGCTTCGTCAAGGCGACGCTCGACGCCTTCGGCGCCATCGACATCATCGTCAACAACGCCGGCTACACCTGGGACAACGTGATCCAGAAGATGAGCGACGAGCAGTGGGACGCGATCCTGGACTGCCACCTGAAGGCGCCGTTCCAGGTGCTGCGCGCCGCGCAGCCGTACTTCCGCGAAGTGAGCAAGGCCGAGGCCGAGAACGGCAAGGAGGTGTTTCGCAAGGTGGTGAACATCTCCTCGATCTCGGGCACGCAGGGCAGCACGGGCCAGGTCAACTACTCGGCCGCCAAGGCGGGCCTCGTGGGCATGACCAAGACGCTGGCCAAGGAATGGGGCCGCATGAAGGTCAACGTGAACTGCGTGGCCTTCGGCTTCATCGCGACCCGGCTCACGCAGCCCGTGAAGGAAGCCAAGACGATCCAGATCGAGGGCAAGGAAATCCGCATCGGCGTGCGCCCCGAGACCATCGAGCGCGCCAGCAGCGAGATTCCGCTGGGCCGCCCCGGCACGCCCGAGGAAGCGGCGGGCTCGGTCTACATGTTCTGCATTCCGGAGTCGAACTACGTCACCGGCCAGACGCTGATCTGCGGCGGCGGGCGCGGCGGTTTCTAGCCAGGCACGCCTCAAGGCAGCTTTCATGGCACGGTTGACCCGCCACTACGCACACTGGCCCGCCAGCGTTCCGCAGACGCTGGAAGTGGCCGATCGCAACCTGTTCAGCCACCTCGCCAGAAGCGCCGAGGCCGCGCCGGACAAGGTCGCGATCTCCTACTACGGACGCTCGACCAGCTACCGCAGCCTGCATGCGGATGCACTGGCGCTGGCCGGCTACCTGCAGCAGCGGCTGGGCGTGCGGCGCGGCGACCGCGTGATGCTGCTGATGCAGAACTGCCCGCAGTTCGTCATCGCCTACTACGCGGTGCTGCGGTGCGATGCCGTGGTGGTGGCGATGAACGCCATGAGCACCGCCGAGGAGGTCGCCTACTACGCCAGTGATTCCGGCGCGCGGGTGCTGATCGCCACGCAGGACATGATGGACAGGGCGCAGTCCCTGCTCGACGACAACCGCCTGGACGGCTGCGTGGTCGGCGCGGTCTCTGAGTTCGCCGGACCGCCGGAGGCGGTGCCCTTCCTCGAGATCCCCGAGTTCGTGCGCGAAGCGCGGCGGCCGTTGGCCGGCCCCGGGCTGCACACGTTCTCCGGCGCGCTCGCGGCAGGCATCGCGCCGACCCCGATGCAGGGCGGGGGCGGCGACCTTGCCGTGGTGGCCTACACCTCGGGCACCACCGGCAAGCCCAAGGGCGCCATGCTGACGCACCGCAACTTTGCCCATGCATCGCTGCAGCGCGTGCAGTGGCTGTCGGAGCAGGCCGACCAGTCCGAGCTGCTGGTGCTGCCGGCCAGCCACCTGGCCGGCATGAACGTGATGAACCTGGCGATCTACGTCGGGCGCACCGTCGTGCTGCTGTCGCGCTGGGATGGCGACGCGGTGGTCGAGCTGATCGAGCGGCTGCGCCTGTACGCCTGGTGCGCCGTCACGCCGATGCTGGCCGAGGTGTTCTCGCGGCCCGACATTGCGCAGCGCGACCTGTCGTCGCTGCGGCGCCTCTATGGCGGCGCCACGGCCATGCCCGAGGCGCTGATCCGCAAGATCGAGGAACGGCTGGGGCTGTCCTTCATCGAAAGCTACGGCCTCACGGAAGCCTGCGGCGCCTCGCACATCAACCCGCCCCATGCGGCGCGGCGCCAGTGCGCGGGCGTGCCGCACATCAACTGCGATGCCCGCGTGATCGATCCGGATTCGGGCGCGGAACTGGGGCCCGCGCACCCCGGGGAAATCGTGATCCATGCGCCGACCCTGTTCGAGGGCTACTGGAACCAGCCGGAGGCCACGGCGGCGGCGACCATCGAGATCGACGGCAAGCGCTTCCTGCGCAGCGGCGACATCGGCCATCACGACGAGGACGGCTATTTCTATGTCACCGACCGGCTCAAGCGAATGATCAACGCGGCGGGCCTGAAGATCTGGCCCGCCGAGATCGAGACCTCGCTGTACGGCCATCCGGCGGTGCAGGAGGCCTGCGTGATCTCGGCCTTCGATGCGCGCCGCGGCGAGACCGTCAAGGCCTTCGTCGTGCTGCGTCCGGCGGCGCGCGGCACGCTGGCGCCGGAGGCGGTGACGGAATGGGCGCGCACCCGCCTGTCGGCCTACAAGGTTCCGCGCCTGGTCGAGTTCGTCGAGGCCCTGCCCAAGACCGCGACCGGAAAGATCCTGTGGCGCGAGATGCAGGCGCAGCAGGACGCGAACGACCAGGCCGCGCGCGCTGCCGCACTCGCGCTCACGTGAAGACCCTCCAAGGAGACAAGACATGAAAAAGAAGATCGGTGCCGCATGGCTGGCCCTGGCCCTGGCCGTTCCTGCGCTCTCGCAGGCCCAGTCCGACGAAGGCTATCCATCCCGCGCGGTGCGCTTCATCGTGCCCATCGGGCCCGGCAGCAGCGGCGACACGCTCACGCGGCTGATGGCGGAGCAGTTCAGGGCCGTCTCGGGGCAGGCGACCTTCGTCGAGAACCGGCCCGGCGCCGATCTTGTCGTGGGCACGCAGAACCTGCTGGGCGCGCCGGCGGACGGCCATTCGGTGGTACTCGTGAGCAACAGCACCATGGTGATCAATCCGCTGGTCATCAAGGACCTGCCCTACAAGGTGGAAGACCTGACGCCGATGCTCGACCTGGTGCGCATTCCGGCTGTGCTGGTGACATCGCCCGACTCGCGGTTCAAGACGCTGGGCGATCTGCTCGACGCGGCCCGCAAGGCGCCGGGGTCGGTCAGCATCGGTGTCTACGGCAACTCGTACCGGCTGGGTGCGCTGGACCTCGCGCGCCGGGCGGGCGTGAAGTTCAATGCCATTCCCTACAAGGGCGCCTCGCAGGCCATCGCCGACGTGATCGGCGGGGTGGCCGACGCGGCGCTGACCGACGTCGGCGGTGCGGCGCCGCTGATCGCCTCGGGCAAGGTGCGCGGGCTGGGCGTGTCCTCGGGCAAGCGCCACGCGTTGATGCCGGGAGTGCCCACCGTGCAGGAAGGTGGCGTGGCCGACTACACGCTCTTCACCTTCATCGGCTTTGCGATCCGTGCCAAGACGCCGGCGCCGATTGCCGGCAAGTTCGAGGCACTGATGGTGCGCGCGGCCGCAGACCCCGCGTTCCGCGAGCAGGTGGTGCGCATCAGCGGTGGGGAGTTCGCCGGCACGGGGCGGGAGCCGTTCAGCGCCATGATCGCCAGCGAATCGGTGCGCACGCGCGAACTGGTCAAGCTGGCCGGGCCGAATTTCATGCAGTGATCGATCGCGCGGTCCCCGGCGCCGTGGCACCGGGGACCACGTTCGGGCCGGGTCAGCGCGCGATGACTGCGTCGCCCAGGATCTTCACCTCGCCGTCCTGGTTGGTGGTGCGGATCTCCACCTTCACCCGCTCCTCGCCGCCGGCCTCGAACTTCTCGATGACCTCGCCCGTGCAGGTGATGGCATGGCCCAGGTGCGTGATGCCGGCGAAGCGCGCGTTGAACTGGCGCACCTTGCGCTGGTCGACCCACTGCGTCAGCAGGCGGCCCAGGTAGGCCATCGACAGCATGCCGTGCGCGAACACGTCGGGCATGCCGCCGCGCTGCGCGAAGTCCAAGTCGATATGCATCGGGTTGTGGTCGTTCGATGCGCCGGCAAAAAGCGCCAGGGTCGTGCGGTTGATCGGGGCGAGCGCCAGCGGCGGCAGGGTGTCGCCGGGTTCGAGGGCGTCGAAATTCAGGGTCTTCATCGGGTGCTCCTTGTGTTGTTCAGCCATTGCGGTGCACCAGCACCTTGCGGATGTCGGCCACGTGCTCCGAGCGCTGGTTGGTGACGCGGGTTTCCATGACGACGAACTCGAGCGCGCCGCCTTTCTTCTCGTAGACGTCGGTGACCCGGCTGTCGAAGTGCAGCGTGTCGCCCGCATGGGCCATGCGCCGGTAGGTGAAGGACTGCTCGCCGTGCAGCACGCGCGCCAATTCGATGCCGGCCTCTTCGCGCCAGTTGCTCGGCGGACGCGCGAGTTCCAGCGAGAACAGGAAGGTGGGCGGCAGCGGCAAGGTGGGGTGGCCGGCATCGCGCGCGGCGGACTCGTCGAAGTAGACCGGATCGGTCTCGCCGATGGCCTTGGCGAAGAAGCGCAGCTGCCCGGCTTCGGCGGTGATGGCAAAGGGCGGGAAAGCCATGCCGATGATGTTCCTGTCGATCATGAAGATGCTCCTTGTTTGAGGTGCCGGCTTGCCCGGCCTACAGCTTGCGCGAGATCAGGTCGCGCATCACTTCGCTGGTGCCGCCGTAGATGCGGCTCACGCGCATGTCGACGAAGGCGCGTGCGATGGGGTACTCCAGCATGTAGCCGTAGCCGCCGTGCAGCTGCACCATGTCGTCGATGCACTTCCACAGCGTCTCGGTGGCGAACAGCTTGGCGATGGCGGTTTCTTCCACCGTGAGGCGCCGGCTCATGTGGGCCGCGAGGTAGTGGTCGACCATCGTGCGCAGTGCCACCGACTGGGCCTTGATGTCGGCCAGCTTGAACTTCGTGTTCTGGAAATCCCACACCGTCTGGTCGAAGGCGCGGCGGTCCTTCACGTAGTCGAGGGTCTGCTGGAGCAGCCGCTCGAGCTTGGTCGCGGCGCTGACGGCGATCATGAAACGCTCCTGCGGCAGCTCCTGCATCAGGTAGGCGAAGCCCTTGCCTTCGTCGCCCAGCCGGTTGGCCACCGGCACGCGGATGTTGTCGAAGAACAGCTCGGCCGTGTCCTGGGCGCGCATGCCGACCTTGTCGAGCTTGCGGCCGCGGCGAAAGCCGGGGCGGTCCGTCTCGACCACGACCAGGCTCACGCCCTTGGCGCCAGCGGCCGGGTCGGTCTTGCACACCACGACCACCAGGTCGCTGAGGAAGCCGTTGCTGATGAAGGTCTTGGTGCCGTTGATGAGGTAGTCGTCGCCGTCGCGCACGGCGGTGGTGCGCAGCGATTTCACGTCCGAGCCGCCGCCCGGTTCGGTGATGGCCACCGCCAGGATCTGCTCGCCGCGGCAGATGCCCGGCAGCCACTTCTGCTTTTGCGCCTCGGTGCCCAGGCGGTGGATGTAGGGCGCCACGATGTCCGAATGCAGCCCGATCGACAGGCCGCCGACACCGGCGTGCGCAATCTCCTCGGCAATGATGGCCGCGTGGCCGAAGTCGCCGCCACCGCCGCCGTATTCGGTGGGCAGCGTGGTGCACAGCAGGCCCTCGCGGCCGGCCTTTAGCCAGACCTCGCGGCTGACCTGGCCGTCGCGGTCCCACTCGGCCTGGTGCGGCACGCACTCGCGTTCGAGAAAGCGGCGCACCGTGGTGCGGAATGTCTCGTGGTCCTCACGATAGACGCTGCGTTCGACCTGCATGTCGCGATCTCCTTGGGTGACGGAACGGAGCGATCCGCCGGAGGCGTCATGGCGAAATCCGTTCCCTCGGTGATCGTCGTGCGACGCAGGGCCGGACGCACTAGCCGCGATGGCTAGGGCGTGTTCGCGCGATCAAGGGCCGTGGCCGGGCGCGTTGCGACCGACGAACCGGCCCGCAAGGGAGCCAACGGCCAGTGGCAGGCCTTTGGCGACACTGATCACCTGGCCACCGAAGACCTGGCGCCCGGCTGGCGAGAAGGAGACCGTGGAACGGGTCCGGCGGATGTCGGGCGCTACCAGTCCTCTTTCACCGCCAGCACCACATCGCGCCCCGCCGCGGCGCGCCCCGCCATCCACGCCGTGAACGTGCCGGCCGCCACCACGGCCGCGCACAGCGCCAGCAGTCGCACCCAGGGCACCAGCAGGTCCATGCTCCAGTGGAAGCTCTGCGGGTTCACCACCTTCACCAGCACCACCGACACGGCCAGCCCGAGCAGCAGCCCGGCCACCGCGCCGATGGCCGTCCAGGCCGCGCCTTCGCCGGCCACCACGGCCAGCACCTGCCGCCGCGTGAAGCCCAGGTGCGCGAGCAGGCCGAACTCCTTGCGCCGCGCCAGCACCTGCGCGCTGAAGCTGGCCGCGATGCCGAACAGGCCGATGGCGATGGCCACGGCCTGCAGCCAGTAGGTGACGGCAAAGCTGCGGTCGAAGATGCGCAGCGAGGTGGCGCGGATCTGGCCGACTGACGCAAGCTCGACCGCGCCGTCGCGTGAGGTGCGCGAGGCGAGTGCGCGCACAGCCGCTTGCACTTCTGTTTCGGACGCACCGGGCGCGAGCCACAGCGCGACGTCGCTCACGTCGTGCTCGCCGGTGATGCGCTCGAAGTCGCGCGCGTCCATCGCAATCGCGCCGAACTGCCGCGCGTAGTCGCGCCACACGCCGGCCACGAAGAACACCTGCGGCGTCGCCGTGCGCATCGCATCGGACAGCGGCGAAAACGCCGTGCCCGGCTTCGCGCCATACAGCTCGACCATCGGCTCGCTCACGTAGATGCCGGTCTGCCCGGGTGGCACCGGCAGCGCCTCGCCCACCAGCGGCAGGCCGCGCACCACGCCGCCTTCGAGGCTGCGCGCGATCAGCGTCACGGCGGGCTGCGCCGGGTCGAGCTGCAGCGACTGCGTGCGCAGCGTGCCGGTGCGCGCCACGCCGGGCAGCTGCGCCAGCGCCTGCACGAAGGCCGGCGCGAAGGTCGCGGTGTCGGTGCTGCTGGTGCCGCCGCTGTTGCCGCTGCCGCGCCCGCCCGAGGTGGCGCGCACGTACAGGTCGGCCGGTAGCACCACGTCCAGCCAGTGCGTGACCGACTCGCGAAAGCTCGCGACCATCACCGTGAGCGCCACCGCCAGGCTCAGGCTTGCGACCACGCCGCTCACCGCCACGGCCGCCGTGCCGCGCATGCGGCGCGCGCGCTCGATGGCGAGCATCGGCAGCACGCGCCGCGCGAACAGCGGCGCCACGCGGTCGTACAGCAGCGCGATGAGCCAGGGCAGGGCGGTGATGCCGCCCACCAGCAGGCAGGCCACCGACAGGTACGCCGCCACCGGAATGCCGCCGATGGCCGGCAGGTTGGCCAGCGCCGCGCCCGCGCCGATGAGCCCGAGCGCGAGCCAGTGGTGGCGGCCCTGCGCGGGCGCCGCGCCCAGGCCCTTGAGCGTCTGCGCCTCGGGCAGCGCCTGCGCGGCGCGCGCGGGCCACCAGCCGCCCACCAGCGCGGCCACCACGCCGAGCCCGCCGTACAGCAGCGCGGCGCCACTGCTCCAGTGCAGCCGGGGCGCCACGCCTTCGAAGTAGCCGCCGCCCAGGTCGCCACCCAGCACGCGCAGCGCGAAGGCCGCGAGCGCGGTGCCCAGCGCCAGGCCGGCCGCGCTGCCGATCAGCCCGAGCACCAGCGATTCGGCCAGCACCAGCCGCAGCCGTCCGCGCGGCGTGAGGCCCAGCACGCCGAGCAGCGCGAACTGCTGCGCGCGCTTGGCCACGCTGAGCGCGAGCACCGAGAACACCAGGAACGCGCCCGTGAACAACGCCACCAGCGCCAGCACCGTGAGGTTGACGCGGTAGGCGCGCGACAGGTTGCTCACGCGCTCGGCCGCATCGCCCGGCTCGGCGAACTTCAGGCCCGCGGGCCAATCGGGCGACCTCTCGAGCGCGGCCACGAAGGCCGCGCGGTCGGTGCCCGGCGCCAGCCGCAGGTCGATGCGGCTCAACTGGCCGAGCGGGCCGAACAGCTCCTGCGCGACCGCGATGTCCATCACCGCCAGCGCTGCGCCGCCGGCCGTCACATGGCCAGAGACTGCGAGGCGCTGCCACGCGGCGCCGCTACGCAGCTGCAGGCTCTCACCGGTCGCGGGCTGCAGCGGCAGCTGCAGCGCCTGGCGCGCCGCCGCGTTGAGGAACACATGGCCGGGCGCGAACAGCGCGAAGCGGTCGGCGCCCGCCGCCGACTGCGGCATCAGCGCGGGCGCGATGGTGGGCAGCGCGAGCGCATCGACGCCGATCACGCGCAGCGGCACCTGGCGCCCGTCGTGGGCCAGGGCCAGGGCCTGGAACTCGAGCACCGGGCTCGCCAGCGCCACCTCGGGCCGGCGCGCGAGCCGGCCGAACACGGCCTCGTCGAAGCTGCCCTGCGCGGCGCGCACCTCGAGGTCGGGCTGGCCGTTCACCGAGCGCACCGCGCTGGAGAACTCGTCCAGCGCCGAGGCGTTGATGAGCTGCACCGAAAACGCCAGCGCCACGCCCAGCATCACGGCCAGCACGGCCGCCGCGTTGCGCCAGGGGTGGTGGCGCAGTTCCTGCCAGGAGAAAGTCGAAAGCAATGCACGCATGGGGTCATTGTGGCCGCCGTGGCAGGATGGCGTCTGTTCGACGATGACGACTTCACGCCCGAGGATTCCGACGATGCGGCTTCTGCCCTCCGCCTGGTGCCGCCGCTGGCTGGCGCCCTGGCTTCTCGTGCCCTGGCTGGCGGGCGCGGCGAGTGCGCAACTCGCACCACCGTCCGCACCGCTCTCGCTCGCCAGCGACCCGGCCGTGCTGGCCCGCACGGCGCTCGGCGCCGAGCGCGGCACGCTGGTGGTCGGCGTGCTGCGCGGCGACAAGGCCGCCTACGGCATCGCCCACAACCCCGAGCCGCTGGTGGCGCGCGCCATTGCGGCGGCCAGCGCGGAGCAGCCGATGTTCGAGATCGGCTCGGTCACCAAGGTCTTCACCGGCCTGCTGCTGGCGCAGGCCGTGGAGCGCGGCGACGTGGCGCTCGACGACAGCGTGGGCAAGCTGCTGGCCGGCCACGCCGAGGGCGTGCCGCCCGCCGTGGCGTCGATCACGCTGCGGCAGCTCGTCACCCACACCGGCTGCCTGCCCGTGATGGCCGACGGCGTGACCGGCGGCGCCGCGCTGGCCGAGCAGTTCCGCAGCTTTGACCTGCCGATGTTCTGGGCCGCGCTCGCGCGCATCCACCTCACGGGCGTCGCGGCGCCGTGCGAGGCGCGCTACAGCAACTTCGGCATGGCGCTGCTCGGGCAGCTGCTGGCGCTGCGCTACGGCACCTCGTGGGGCGAGCTGGTGCGTGCGCGCATCACCGAGCCGCTGGGCATGAACGACACCGTGATCCCCCTCGGCGACAAAGCTTCGCGCATGGCGCCGCCGTTCGCGGGCGACCAGCGCCAGCGCCGCTTCGACATGCATGCCTACGCGCCCGCCAGCGCGCTGCGCTCGACCGCCGCCGACATGCTGGCCTTCAGCCGCGCCATCCTCGCCGGCGCCCACGGCCCGCTGGGCCCGGCCGCGGCGCGGCTGCTCACGCCGCTCGCGCGTTACGAGGGCGCCGAGATCGGCTATGCCGTGATGGTGCGCGGCCCCGAGACCGGCCGGCGCACCTACTACCACGCGGGCGTCACCGAGGGCTACCGCACGCTCTGGCTGCTGGCGCCCGACACCGGCGAAGCGCTCATCGTGCTCGCCAGCAACCAGCGCGCGCCGCTGCAGCCCGTGATGCTCGCCATCGGCAAGAGCCGCTACCCGGTGCCGACGACCGAAGTGCCCATCGATCCGAAGCGCCTGCCCGACTACGCGGGCGAATTCCGCGTCGGCAAGGCGCAGGTGCTGGGCTTCACCGTGCGCGACGGGCGTTTGCTGGCGCGTGAATCGGGCAAGGGCTACAACCTTCTCACGCCCACGGGGCCTGATCGTTTTGCGGTGACGGCGATCGGTGCGCAGTTCGTGTTCCGGCGTGGGGAGGGCGGTGAGGTGAATGGCGTCACGCTGACGCAGGGTGGCAGCCGGCTTGAAGGGCGGCGGGTCGGCATTGCTGTGCCGCAGGACTGAGCGCCTCAGGCCCGCTCCGACATCGTGTGCAGGTACGCCCGCACCGCGCCATTGCTGCTCAACCCGATCGCCCGGTCGTACGCCTGCCGCGCCGCCACGCGCGCACCGCCGGCCGCGAGCAGGTGCGCACGCGCTGCCCAGAACGGCTGGTAGTTCGCCACCTCGTCCGACGGAATCGCATCGAGCGCGCGCAGCCCGGTCTCGGGCCCGCGCGCATTCGCCAACGCGCACGCCAGGCTGACCTGCGCGCCGATGCTGGGCCGCAGCGCGAGCAGGCCTTCGTACAGCGACACCAGCACCTCGGGCGGCACCGGTGCGCCCGCGCGGCGCTCGCAGTGGGCCGACTGGATCGCGGCCTCGAGCTGGTAGGGCCCGAGCGACTGCATGGCCGACGCGATGCGCAGGTGGTGCTCGGCCTCGGCCAGCAGCGCGTGGTCCCAGCGCGTGATGTCCTGCTGGTCGAGCGGCACGTAGGCGCCGGCCTCGGTGCGGCGCGCGGCGGTGCGCGCCTCGCAGAACAGCATCAGCGCCAGCAGGCCCAGTGGCTCGGGCTCGGCGGGCAGCAGGCGGCACAGGATGCGGCCCAGGTCGATGGCCTCGGTCGTCAGGCCGCGCGGCAGGGCGTCGGCGCCGTCGACGTCGTCCCAGCCGGTGCCGTAGGCGGCGTAGATGCCGTCGAGCACGTCGCGCAGCCGGTGCGGCAGGTCGCGCGCCTGCGGGTACTCGAAAGGAATGCCGGCGGCGCGGATGCGGGCCTTGGCGCGCACCAGCCGCTGGCCCAGCGCGGAAGGCGAGGTGAGGAAGGCACCGGCCATGCGCGCGGCATCGAGCCCGAGCACGGTCTGCAGCATGAGCGGCGCGCGCGCGGCGGCGTCGATGGCCGGGTGCGCGCAGACGAACAGCAGGCGCAGCCGCTCGTCGGGCACGGTGGCGGCATCGGGGTCGGCCTCGTCCATCTCGCCGGCGAGCAGCAGCAATGTCTGCGTGGCGTCGTCCTGCACGCGGCTGTGGCGCCAGGCGTCGAGCTTGCGGTGCCGCGCGACGCTCAGCAGCCAGGCGTCGGGCTGCACCGGCACGCCGTCGGCGGGCCAGCGCTCGAGCGCGCGGGCGAAGGCGTCGGCCAGGGCGTCTTCGGAGGCCGCGATGTCGTGCGTGCGGGCGGACAGGATGGCCAGCAGCCGCCCGTACGACTCGCGTGCCGCGCGTTCGGCGGCGTGGTGTGCCGCCGGAGTGGTCACGTCTGGCTCGCGCCCGCCGCTGCGGTGGCGGTGAAGACCGGCCGGACTTCGACACCGCCACTGGCGGCGCAGGGCGCACGCGCGGCCCATTCGAGCGCCGCGTCGAGGTCGGGCACGTCGACCACGAAGTAGCCGCCGAGCTGCTCCTTGGTGTCGGCGAAGGGGCCGTCCTGCACCTGGCGCTTGTCGCCGCGCACGCGCAGCGTGGTGCCGGTCATGGGCGGCAGCAGGCCGTGGCCGCCGAGCGCGACGCCCGACTGGCGCACCGCGTCGGCGTACGCGACCCAGCTGGCGCGGTAGGCCTGCGACGAGGGGTCGTCACGTTGTTCGAATTCGGCGGCGGGTTGGTAGAACATCAACATGTACTGCATGGTGTTTCTCCGTGAAGGAAAAGCTTGCCGAGCAAGATTGCTCACCACAATGACGGCCCGCAACCGGTCATTTCGACACCGGACCGGTGCCGAGCAGAAGATTCTTGATCTGTTCGCTCTTTGGCGCAACGTGGGCGCCAGGCCCCGCGCTCAGGCCGCGCGGGCGCGCACCGCGGGCGTGAACAGCGCTTCCATTTCCTGGCGCAGCCGGTAGGCGGCGGTGGTGGTGTCCATCGCCACGTCGGCCCAGCTCAGGCTCTGGCCCTTCTTGACGGGGCGCACGAGCTTGACGTTGTGCGCCAGCCCCAACGGCAGGCCGCCCAGGCGCAGCGAGCGCTCGGCCGGCAGCAGCTTGCCCCAGACGGTGTAGCCGCCTTCGCCGTCGAGCATCTCGCCCGCCGCGAGGTCGCGCTTGGCGGTGGCGACCACGTCGGCGTTCCAGCCGGTGGCCACGCCGGTGGGCTCGCCGCGCAGCGCCACGCTGGCCACCGACATGCCCACCTCGAGCCCGATCAGGTGCCAGCGCTTGTACAGCGTGAAGTAGCGCCCGCTCGGGTCGGTGTGGGCGTTGTATTCCTCGAAGCAGTTCTTGATGTAGTCGGTCTCGGCCTCGACCGTGACCCACACGCCCATGCGGATGTCGTAGGGAATCTTGCGGCCGTCGGCCTCGAGCGACGAGATCACCTCGACCATGCCCTTGCGCTCCAGCACGCCGCCTTCGCTCTTCGGGCGGGTGACGAAGGGAATGTCTTCCACGCTCGCGGGCGGGTAGAGCAGGCCGTCGGAGGGCACGCCCAGGCCGGTGGCGTTGGCCACGGCCGAGCTCTCGATCGATGGCTTGGAGCCGTCGAGAAAACTGTTGAACATCTTCGGGTTGAGCCCGCCGCGCTTGGCCTGTTCGGGCGTGAGGCCGTAGTTGCCCCACACGGTCTCGGGCGTCGATTCGGTGAAGTGCGGCAGCCACTTGTGGCCGCGCCCGGCCGCCACCACCGGAAAGCCGCAGGTGCGGGCCCAGTCGACCAGGTCGCAGATCAGCGCGGGCTGGTCGCCGAAGGCCAGCGAATACACCACGCCGGCCTGCTGCGCCTTGTGCGCGAGCAGCGGGCCGCAGAAGGCGTCGGCCTCGACCGTCACGTTGACCACGTGCTTGTCGTGCGCAAAGGCGTCCAGACAATGGTCGACCGCGGCGACCGGGTTGCCGGTGCACTCCACCACGATGTCGATGCTGGGCTCGCGCGTCACGGCCTGCCAGTCGTCGGTGATCCAGGTGGCGCCGGTCTTCAGCGCCTCCTGCACCGAGCCGGCGTTGCTGCGCTCGGCCTGCCAGCCCACGCGCTCCAGGTTGACGCGCGCGGCGGCGGGCGAGAGGTCGGCAATGGCGACCAGCTGCACGCCGGGCGTGCGCGGAATCTGCGCCAGGTACATGGCGCCGAACTTGCCGGCGCCGATCAGGCCGATGCGGATGGGACGGCCTTCGGCGGCGCGTTGTTGCAGGCGGGTGTGCAGGCTCATGGCGGTCAGGCTTCCACGGTTTCGATGACGTCGGGCGAGGTGCGCAGCGCGCTCTCGGGCAGGCCGTCTTTCCACGGCACCTCGACGGGGTAGGGCGTCAGCAGGCAGTCGTCGGGCAGCATCTCGATCGGCGTGAAGTCGCGGTGCGCGATGTACTCGGGCCTTTTGTGGCGGCGGATGTGGTTGCTGACCGCGCACAGGCTCAGGTACACGGCCACGCGGTTGAAGGGCGAGAGGTTGCTGCCCGAGGCATGCACGAGGCAGCTGTGGAACAGGATCATCGAACCGGCCGGGCCCTTGGGCGAGACGATGCCGCCCTGCGTGCCGCCGGCGCGGTCGACCAGCTGGCGGATCAGGTCGTTGTCGACCGTCCACAGCGGGTAGCTGGTGGTCGTGAGGTCATGCTTCGCATCGACCACGCCCTTGCGGTGGCTGCCCGGAATGAACATCAGCGGGCCGTTGTGCTCGGTCACTTCGTCGAGAAAGATGGCCACGTTCATCGCTCGCTCGGTGGGCATCAGGTCGTCGTTGAGCCAGGTGCCGTAGTCCTGGTGCCACTGCCACACGTCGCCTTCGAAGGCCATCTTGCCGTTGATCTTGAACTGGTGCATGTAGACCGCTTCGTCGAACAGGTCCATCACCGGCTCGACCATGCGCGGATGCCGCGCCAGCCGCGCGAAGGGCTCGCTGATGAGGTGCGCCGCGAAGTTCGTGCGCACGGCGTCGGAGCCCTTCTCGCGCACGTTGAAGGCCGCGCGCTTGCTGTACAGGTCGGGCACCGCCTCGGTCAGCACCTTGGTCTCTTCGGGTGAGAAGTGGCCGGGGAAGAACAGGTAGCCCTCGCGCTCGAACTGCGCGCGTTGCTCGGGGGTCAGCTTCATGCCTTGTCTCCTTTTTTGGTGGGGGTTCCAGATGCGGATGCCGTGCGTGCCAGCTGCTGCGCGAGCCGCTCGGCCAGCGCGTCGCTGGCGCGCGAGACGTGCTCGTCGCTCAGGCGCGCGGCGCGTTCGACGTCGCCGGCGGCAATGGCGTCGGCAATGGCTTCGTGCTCGTCCCACAGCGACTCGCGCTGCGGCTCGGCCTGCAGCACCGCGCCCATCGCGCGGCGCAGGTGGCGCCAGTGCGGGTCGGCGCTCTGGCCGATCAGCGGGTTGCCCGAGGCGGCGTAGATGGCCTGGTGAAAGGCCACGTCGGCATCGATCATGGCTTCGACGTTGCGCCCGCGCGCCGCGCGCCGGCCGCGCTCGATGAGCTTGGGGTCGATGCGAAAGCGCTGCTGCGCCGCCAGCCGCGCGGCCAGCACGTCGAGCGCGCCGCGCACCTGGTAGACCTTGCGCATCGCCTCGGCCTCCAGCGGCGCCACCAGCACGCCGCGCCCGGGCGCGTCCTGCACGAAGCCGTCCTTCTTGAGCAGCCGCAGCGCCTGCAGCACCGGCTGGCGCGACACCGCGAGCCGCGCCGCGATGTCCTCCTGCGTGAGCCGCTCGCCCGGCGCGAGCGCGCCGCTGCTGATGGCGCCGAGCAGGGCGCGGTAGACCTGGTCGACGAGGTCGGGGGCGACTTCGATGCTGAGCAACTGGGCGGGCATGGTGGGCCTTTTCTGAACTCTGTATACAGAGTACGGACTTCGGCCCAGGGGTGCACTGGGGGTTTTCACCCACGCCGTGGCGGGCTACCAGGGGGCTCGCAGCGGCGCGATGCCCTCATGGGAAGGAAAGTGCGGCAGCACTTCCTCGGCCAGTTCCTGGAGGACTTCTTTCGCAGGTCGGCGCGAGAATTGCACGCCGAGCGCGGCATGGTTGACGCCGGCATCGCGCCATTCCGCCAGCAGGGCGATCAACCCCTTGCGGCCTGTCTTGAGCACGTAGCCTCCGTTCATCGGGGTGCGCGGATGGTCGGGGTCGTCGCTCAGGTCGATCCACTCGTTGGTCATGTGCGGGCGGAAGCCGCCGCCGGGAATCAGCGCGCGCCAGGCGCGGATCTTCTCGGCCAGTTGGCGCGGCCCCATGACGTTCTGCGTCGAGCCCGGGTAGGTGAGCCAGCCGTCCGCGTGCGTGCCGATCCACTCGAGCGACTGCTGCGAGGAGCCGGTCACCATCAGCGGGATCGCGCCGCTGGCGGGCCGGGGCAGCAGCGTTGCATCGCTCAGCTGCCCCAGCGGCGACGCGATGGGGCCGGCGCCGGGCTGCACCAGCTGCCGGAAGTAGGCGACCGATTGCGCGAAGCGCGCGCCGCGTGTGCCGTGCTCCAGGCCGTAGGCGGGAAACTCGACGGGGCGGTCGCCCGACGCCACGCCGAGCACCAGCCGCCCGCCCGAGAGCTGGTCGATGGTGACCGCCGCCTTGGCGAGGTCGATCGGATGCCGCAGCGAAAAGATCGCGCTCCCGATCGCCAGCGACACGCGCTGCGTGCGCGCGGCCAGGAAGGCCAGGTAGGTGAACGGATCGAACACCTGGCCTGCGTCGCCGAAGCGCGGATCGAACAGCGGCACGTCGCGCGCCCAGATGGCCGCAAAGCCCTGGCGGTCGATGTCGGCCAGCAGCGCCGACTGACCTTCGAGCACGGCCATGTCGCCCTCGAAGAAGCGCAGCGGCAGGAAGATGCCCAGCGTGAGCGCGTCGGGCGCGAACATGCGGCGGTAGCCGGGGTGGGTGGCGAAGGCGTGGGCGGAGGCGCCGGTGGGCAGAGAAGCTTGCATGTCAGAGGTTGGAAGAGGAAGGGGAAGGCAACGTCAGGCGTCCGTCGCGGGTTCGGGCAGTGCGATGCCGCGTTGCACGGCCGGCCGTGCGGCCATGCGTTCGTGCCACGCGGTCAGGTGGCGGTGGCGGCTGAAGTCGAACGCGACGATCCGCGCGATGTGCGTCCAACCAAAGGTCGCGATGTCGGCCACGGAGTACGAATCGCCCGCCAGCCAGTGGTGGCTTGCGAGGTGACCGTCCAGCGTCGAGAACGCGGCCTCGGTGAGCTCGCGATATCGGTCGATGGCCTCGGGGTTGCGGTGTGCGGCAAACCGTTCGAAATGCACGCGCTGCCCCAGCAGCGGCCCCATGCTCGACGCATGGAACATCAGCCACCTGATCGCCTGCCAGCGTGCGGCAGGTTCCGTCGGCAACAGATGCCCGGCCTTGTCGGCCAGGTACAGCAGGATGGCCGCGGACTCGAACAGCGTGATGCCGGCCGCGTGGTCCACGAGCACGGGAATGCGGCCATGCGGGTTGAGCGCGAGGAACGCGGGGAGGCGGTGCTCGCCGCGGTCGATGCGCACGTGGTGCAGCGTGTAGGGGAGCGCCAGTTCTTCCAGCGCGATGGTGATCTTGAAGCCGTTGGGCGAGCTGTCGGTGTAGAGCGAGAGGCTTGGTGTCATGAAAGATAGAAAATCTGATTTCCTTGGGCATCGATGAACCGATGCTAGGGAGAGAGAATCCGATCGACAAACGATGATTCGTCGATCAAAAAATCAGTTTTGCTAATGACTGGAAACCCATGGGAAGCGTCTTGCCTTTGCTCGCCTTGCGTGCCTTCACCGAAGCCGGCCGGTGCGGCAGCCTCAAGGCCGCCGCCGAAGTCCTGGGCGTGACGCCGGGCGCAGTGAGCCAGCAGATCCGCGTGCTCGAACAGCGCCTGAACGTGTCGCTGTTCGTGCGCGAGCGCTACGGCGTGCAGCTCAGCGAGGCCGGCGCGCGCATCCATCCGAACCTGGTGCGCGCGTTCGACCAGATCGAACACGCCGTGTCCGTGCTGGAGGCCGCGTCAAAGCAGCAGACCCTCACCGTGAGCACCGTCGCGTCCTTCGCCGCGAGCTGGCTCGTGCCGCGCCTGGGCGCGTTCTCGGCGTTGCACCCGGAGATCGAGGTGCGGGTCGAAGCGTCGTCCAAGCTGGCCGATCTGCAGCGCGACGGGGTCGACGTCGCAATACGCCACGGGCTGGGCGTGTACCCCGGCCTGCAGGTCGAGCGACTGATGGCACCCGTGCTCTTGCCGGTGGCCAGCCCCTCGCTGCTGGCCCAAGGCCCGGCGATCCGCAAACCCGCCGACTGCCTGAAGTACACGCTGCTGCACGACAGCGACCGCGCGGACTGGGCGCTGTGGCTGCAGGCGCACGGCGTCGAGCCTGAGGATGCCGCGCTGCGTGGTCCCGGTTTCGAGGAAGACCTGTTGCTGCTGCGCGCCGCAGCCGCCGGCCAGGGCATCGCGCTCGTGCAGGACACGCATGCGCAGGAGTACCTCGATGAGGGCCGCCTGGTCGTCGCGCTGAACAAGCGCTGGCCCGCTCGCTTTGCCTACTACCTGGTGAGCAAGCCGGGCGCCACGCGGCGGCCGGCGGTGAAGGCGTTTTCGGAATGGGTGATGGCGCAGGCGGCTCCCCCCGCGCGTGCGCCGCACGCCGGCAGCCGCTAAGCTTGCGCGATGCAACTCCCTACCTACGACGACGTCATCGCCGCGGCCGCGCGGCTCGAAGGCCATGCCCACCGCACGCCGGTGCTGCAATCGACCACCGCCAACGAACGCTGGGGCGCGCAGTTCTTCTTCAAGTGCGAAAACTTCCAGCGCATGGGCGCGTTCAAGTTCCGCGGTGCGTTCAATGCGCTGTCGAAGTTCGACGCGGCGCAGCGCAAGGGCGGCGTGATCGCCTTTTCGTCAGGCAACCACGCGCAGGCCATCGCGCTGTCGGCGCGCCTGCTGTCGATGCCGGCCGTGATCGTCATGCCCAAGGACGCGCCCGCCGCCAAGGTCGCGGCCACCAAGGGCTACGGCGCCGAAGTGGTGATGTACGACCGCTTCACCGAAGACCGCGAGGCGCTGACGAAACGGCTCGCGCAGGAGCGCGGCATGACGATGATTCCGCCCTACGACCATCCCGACGTGCTCACGGGGCAGGGCACGGCGGTGAAGGAACTCATCGAAGAGACGGGTCCGCTCGATCACTTGTTCGTGTGCCTCGGCGGCGGCGGGCTGCTGTCGGGCTCGGCGCTGTCGGCGCGTGCGCTGTCGCCCGCCTGCAAGGTCTACGGCGTGGAGCCCGAAGCCGGCAACGACGGCCAGCAGTCGCTGCGCGCCGGGAAGATCGTGCACATCGACACGCCCAAGACCATCGCCGACGGTGCGCAGACGCAGCACCTGGGCGAATACACCTTCGGCATCATCAAAAGGGATGTCGACGACATCTTCACCGTCACCGACGAGCAACTCGTCGAGGCGATGCGCTTCTTCGCCGAGCGCATGAAGATGGTGGTGGAGCCGACGGGGTGCCTCGCGTTCGCGGGCGCCATCGCGGCTGCGAAGGCGATCGAAGGCCAGCGCGTGGGCATCGTGATCAGCGGCGGGAACGTCGATCTGTCGCGCTACGCCTCGCTGATCGGCTGAGCTTTCTTTTCAGGCCCGGATACCGCTCGCCGTCAGGTGCAGCAACCGGTCTGCGCGCGCCGCGGCGCTCTCCGAGTGCGTGACCAGCACCAGCGACGCGCCGTGCTCGCGCGTCTGGCCGATCAGCAGGTCCATCACCTTCGCGGCGGTCGATGGGTCGAGGTTGCCGGTGGGTTCGTCGGCGAGCAGCAGCGCGGGACGGTGCACCAGCGCGCGGGCGATCGCCACGCGCTGCAGCTGGCCGCCTGAGAGCGTCTGCGGCAGCCGCGCGCCCATGCCGGGCAGGCCGACGGCCTCGAGCATGTGGGCCACGCGCGCGTCTTCGCGCGGGCGGCCCAGCAGCATCAGCGGCAGCGACACGTTCTGCGCCACGTCGAGGTGCGGCAGCACATGGAAGGCCTGGAACACGAAGCCCACGTGCTGGCGCCGCCACAGCGCGCGGGCCTCGCCGTCGAGCGCGCCGATGTCGGTGCCGTCGTGCGACACGCTACCTTCATCCCAAGTGTCGAGGCCGGCCATGCAGTTGAGCAGGGTCGACTTGCCCACGCCCGATTCGCCCACGATGGCGACGAACTCGCCGGGCGCGACCTGCAGGCTCACGTGTTCGAAGACAGGCGCGTCGCCGTAGTGCTTGCCGAGGTTGGAGAGGTGCAGGGTCATGCGGGCGTCGCCCCGCGTGCGATGTGAGCGATCTGTGCGATGTGCTGCACGGCGGCCTGCACCGCGTCGGGCGCGTCGCAGGCGATCACGGTGCGCTGCGGCATGCTGCGCAGCCAGGTGATCTGCCGCTTGGCGAGCTGGCGCGTGGCGGCGATGCCGCGCTCGCGCAACTCGTTCAAGGCCTTGGCATCGGGCGGTGCGTCGCCGCAGGCGTCGAACATCTCCCAGGCCTGGCGGTAGCCGACGCAGCGCATCGAGGGCAGGTCGGGCGACAGGTCGCCGCGCGCGCGCAGCGCCTTCACCTCGTCGAGAAAACCGGCTGCGAGCATCGCGTCAAAGCGCTCGGCGATGCGCCCGTGCAGCCAGGCGCGGTCTTCGGGTTCGAGCGACACGAGCACGCCGCCATCGACGGCCTTGGCCGCCTTGGTGTCGCTCGCGTGGAAGCTCGACAGCGGCTGGCCGCTGCTTTCCCACACCTCGAGCGCGCGCTGGATGCGCTGGCTGTCCTGTGGCGCGAGCCGCGCGGCGGTGACGGGGTCGACCTGCGCGAGCCGTGCATGCATGGCGGGCCAGCCGAGCGCGGCGGCTTCGGCATCGAGGCGCGCGCGCACGGCGGGGTCGGCGGCGGGCATGGCGTCGATGCCGTCGAACAGCGCCTTGAAGTACAGCATGGTGCCGCCCACCAGCAGCGGCAGCGCGCCGCGTGCGCGGATGGCGTCGATGAGCCGGGTGGCGTCGGCCACGAAGGCGGCGGCGCTGTAGCTGTCGCGCGCATCGAGGATGTCGATCAGGTGGTGCGGCACGGCGGCCTGCTCGGCGGCGGTGGGCTTGGCGGTGCCGATGTCCATGCCGCGGTAGACCAGCGCCGAATCGACGCTGACGATCTCGACCGGCTGCAGCCGGGCCACGGCCAGGGCGACGGCGGTCTTGCCGGACGCGGTGGGGCCGGCGAGCGCGATGTAGCGCGGGGGAACAGGGG
>NZ_JBWKYF010000016.1:0-104928 GCF_059423605.1 Variovorax sp. GW460-12-1-14-LB1 | reverse complement strand
TCCAACACCTGCCCTCAGGCCGTTGGCATGCCTGGCGCAGTCGTGTCGTGCGGGCAGATGTCGGACAACCCTTAACCTATACCGTCCTACAACCAGCAGTCGAGAAAGTCCGCTTCGCAGCGATTGTAGAAATCGACTGCGAAGCGACGGACGTCTGCTTTGAGTTCAATGGCGCATCGCACTCGCATGAGCCCATGTGGCCCCCCCAATCAAGATCGCCGGCCGTAAGCAAGGGGTAGCCTCCCGCGTCAGAAGAATCTACCCCCGAAAATCCCTGCTGCCATTCGCCGCCGACGTAGAGATCAATGCAGCCTCTCAGGGTTTTGAGAACTTCTTGTTGGGAAACCACCGGAAGATGTTGTCGCAGCGGTTGTTGGCGAGCCTCACGAACAGGTAGCCAGACTCTGCGTTGCCGAGCGCATCAACGGGGATTCCTGCGCCGCGAAGGGCTGCGACTTCGGCGTCCGCGTCAATGTCGAAGGGCAAGCTGAGAGTCACCGTCGCTGTGTGCACGAGAAGCTTGGCCATGCTACGGGCTCAATGCGCTTGTTCCGATGCAGCATGCCTTTTGGGCGTCACGCGCATCACGGTGGCCCGGCCTGAACAGACGACTCGCCCACGTGGGTACAACCGGGGGAGCAGAGATTCAGCCTCGATCAACCCCGCGCTGCGCAGCACTCCGCGCATTCGAGTCTCCTCCAGATCATCGGTCGGCACAGGCGGTCGCGCGCGGCAAAAGCGGCGGAGCAGATGTATAGGCATTGGATTTCCCGGGTCTGTGTTGGGCGGCAGCGTTGACTGCTGAGAACTTGCGGCCGCCCAACCATGTGCTCGAAACCCACGCACCGGTCGGTGCAGGATTCGGGGCAATTGACGGCCGTACAAGCAAGTGCGCGCCAGGTTCTCGGTGTCGATTTCCGCGGGGCTCATGGCGTACATGGGGTTGCTCTCCAAAGCGAGGTTCTGGGGGGCCCACGCTAGCCAGAAAGTGAGTCCCTGACTGTTCGCTGGCGCACCAAGCCCCCCAAAAAAATGTCCCGGCGATTGGTACGCCAGCGCACAGACGCCGGATTTCAGTCGCAGAATCATGAAAATTTGGAAGCAGATCTCGCCCATGGCATTGCCTCCTCGTTCTTCTTCGTTGCGTCGGGCCGCTGCACACAACGAACTGCTGGATGCCATCCCTGTCGAGGTGATGGCCCGAATGGAGCCGTTCCTGGAATTGGTGCCGCTGCGTCTCGGGGAGGTGCTCTACGAGTCGGGGGTGGTGCAGCGACACGTTTTCTTCCCCGTCGATTGCATCGTCTCCCTGCTGTACGTGCTGGAGAACGGGCAGTCGGCGGAGATCGCGGTCGTCGGCTTCGAAGGCATGGTGGGCGTGTCGCTCCTGATGGGCGGAGGTAGCACCCCCAATCGTGCCGTGGTGCAAAGTGCAGGCAAGGCCTTCAGGCTGAGTGCCACCCACGTTCAGGAGCTGACGGACAAGGGGGGGCCGTTGCTTCACCTCTTGCTGCGCTACACCCAGTCGCTCATCACCCAAATGTCGCAAACGGCGGTGTGCAACCGGCATCATTCGCTCGAGCAGCAGCTGTGCCGCTGGCTGTTGTTGAGCCTGGACAGATTGCCGGGCAATGAACTGGTCATGACGCAGGAGCTGATCGCCAACATGCTCGGCGTGCGACGCGAAGGCGTCACGGAGGCGGCAGGCAAGTTGCAGCGCCTGAACCTGATCAAGTACGCCCGAGGTCACATCACGGTACTCGACCGCCCGGGCCTGGAACAGCAGGTGTGTGAATGCTATGAGGTCGTGAAGCGCGAAACGGATCGGCTGCTGCCTCGCCAAGTGGCAAGCTGATTCGCCGCGCCGATGGTCACGCTCGGTGCGCCGCCGCACAGACGTGAGCCATCGCATCGGCAACAATGCGGCGGGTCACGCATCTTCGCGCTGGCCCCTCTCAACAGGGGCTCTGTGACATCCCATCCGACCCGCCCCATTCACAACCGTCTGCTCGAAGTGCTGCCGCCGATGGTCAGGGCGCGTCTGCTCGAAAAATGCGAGAGCGTGCCATTGGCCGCGGCCCAGACGCTCTATGAGCCGGGCGATGCCATCCACCACATCCACTTCCCCACGAGCGCCTTTGTTTCGCTGGTTTCCACGGCGGACGGCCACGACGGCCTGCAAACAGGCTTGGTGGGCAACGAGGGCGCCTTGGGCTACGAACTGTCGCTGGGTGTTCAGAGCGCACCGTTGCGAGCATTCGTTCAGGGCAGCGGTCTGGCCTGGCGCCTGACAGCGCAGTCCTTTGCTCAGGAACTGGAGCACAACACGATGCTCAGGCGTGTTCTCAACCGCTACGTCTGTGTGCTGCTGATGGAACTGGGTCGCTCGGGCCTGTGCAACCGCTTCCATCTGATCGAGGAGCGCCTGGCGCGCTGGCTACTGACCACGCAGGATTGCGCGCACTCCGCACACCTGGCACTGACTCATGAAGTACTGGGTCGCATGCTGGGGGTGCGCAGGGTCGGCATCACCAATGCAGCGACGGCACTGCACGAGCGTCGGCTGATCGAATACCGCCGTGGCGCCATCACGATCACGGATCGCCAGGGACTGGAAAATGCGGCGTGCGATTGCTATCGGGCCAACCAGCGCAACTACGCACGGTTGATCTCATGACAGGCGGCCTTCCCGCCATTCACACGGCAGGAACATGAAGATCGTTCTCCCGCAGCATCACCGGCT
Source organism: Variovorax sp. GW460-12-1-14-LB1 (assembly GCF_059423605.1). Classification (NCBI taxonomy): domain Bacteria; kingdom Pseudomonadati; phylum Pseudomonadota; class Betaproteobacteria; order Burkholderiales; family Comamonadaceae; genus Variovorax; species Variovorax sp. GW460-12-1-14-LB1. Next base: position 102,185 of record NZ_JBWKYF010000016.1, on the reverse strand, counting down.
CCATGGCCCCCTGCGAGAGACGCCGCCGCACCGCAGCTTCAATCTCTTCGACATGGTGGCCGAAGGTTTCAAGCGGATCGGCGCTCTCGGGTGTGTGAAAGTGATAGCGCAGCGCTTGGCTCCCGACGCTGGCACTCACGAACCGGTTGCCCTCCAGGTCCACCCAGAAGCGGACGGAGCCAGAGGCATCATGAAAGTAGGGAGCATCGGACATTGCGAGAATCTTTCTTGGGGGCGGCTGTGCACTATCACAGGTCTGGCGCTTCATGTCCGTAAGACAACGGGAGTTGATCGCTCCGCAGGCCCAAGTGCTTGGCCTTAGCCATGAAATCCAGCGAGGTGACGGCCCGCCGGCATCGAGGCGCCGCTCTTGATGGGCGGGTGCTTAAGCTTCCTCTACCAGCGCCGGATGGCCGTCAACCAGATCATGGCGCGCCTTTTGTTTTCGGTCTGTGCGCCAGCGCACGGTCGAAAAATCTCCTGCGCGGTAGTGTGGCGGCTTCAACTTCTTTCACGGAGGGGCCCATGACACCTTCCCAGTTCACCGCCGAGTCGCTGCTTCGGACTTACCTCAGTGGGCGCAGCATGCCGAAAATCCTTCGTGACGCCATTGTGTGGTCGATCGAAGTTCGACTGGCCAGGGGCGACACGCCAACGCTCGACGAGACGCTGCGAACTGACATCGACAACCATGCTGTAGAGCCTCCTGGGCAACCGACCGTATGTGCCTTGTTGCGTCGCTTTGGCGAGACTGAAGACACAACGCATGCGAGCAGTCGCCCAAGCCACAGAGCGTTTGGAACCTCCGTTTATTGACACGAGTGCACCGGCTGGTTCGTGTCTACTTCAGTCAGACGGCCCGGGCAGATTTGCGAGGTGGAAGTCCGCGCCGGGTCGCAAAGCCTCCCTCGATGCATATCGCCCCGAGCGGCAGCAATCAGTCTGAAGCAGCCGCCCCGGTATCCAATACCGGCGCCAAACTCTCATCCTCCCCCACTCTCCTGAAACAATGCCGCCGCATCCCGCGCCAGATCCGAAGCGATCCAAAGCAGGTTGTCCCGATGCCCAGCCCCCGCCTCTTCGAACCATCCATCGCCGGCGCCGTGGCAGCACCACAGCAGTGAGTTCAGTTGTTCCAGTTTGCATTCCAGCAGGTCTGCTGCGCTGGGGGGGGTCGCGCGGGGAGAGGTCGACCCGGTAGCCCGGGCCATAATTCGTTTAGCCATTTGTTGTGCTCTCTTTCAAGGTTATGCACGTCACTTGGTTAGACGGTCATGGTGTTCGCGCACCGTGGCCGTCGCCTTTTGTGCCTCACGTTCGCATCGATCGATCTGCATCGATGGCCCGCCGTGAGGCGAAGCGGTTCATTCATTCACTCAATCAGTCAGTGGTCCGTGGTGTGGTGTGTGCTGCCCTCCTCGCCCACATGGCGGGTCGTTTCATCACAGGGGCATTCACTGTAGAGAAGTCCTGCCCGGCACAGAGAGAAATTTCGCCGAGGAATGCGCGGTTCGCGCAAGTAATCGCGCTGCGGCAGCGGCGATTCACAAAGCCCTGACAGTCGGGCCCTGAAAGCAGGGCCCGAGCCCCGCATCGACAGCAGCGCCTCAGCCCTGCCCGCCGAACTCCCGCGCGTGCTCCACCGCGTACTTGATGAGCTCCGCCTGCCCTTCGATGCCCAGGCGCCGCTTGATGCTCTGGCGGTGCGCCTCCACGGTGCGCACGCTCAGGCCGAGGTCGCGTGCGATCTGCTTGCTCGATTCGCCGCGGCCGAGCGCGCTCAATATCTCGCTCTCACGCGGCGTGAGCAGCGGGCGCGGGGTCTGGTTGCGAAAGAGTTTCTTCGACACGGCCGGGCTCAGGAAGGTGCCGCCCGCCGACACGGCCTCGATGGCGGCCACGATCTCCGCCGCCGGCGCGTCTTTCAGCACGTAGCCGCGCGCGCCGACCTGCAGGGCCTTCTGCACGTACTCGGGGTTGTCGTACATGCTGAGCATGACGATGTGCGGTGCGGGCTGCTGGTGCTGCGGCTGTTGTTGCAGCAGCAGCGCCGCCAGCTCGATGCCGTTCATGTCCTTCATGCCCACGTCCATGAGCACGAGGTGCGGCTGCGCGGGACCGATGAGTGCCAGCGCCTCGGCCGCGCTGCCGGCCTCGCCCACGATCTCCAGGCCGGGCATGGCGCCCAGGCGCGCGCGCAGGCCGTCGCGCACCAGCGGGTGGTCGTCGACCAGGAACAGGCGCACGACAACGGGAGCGGCAGCAGCGGCGGAGTCTTCTTTCATGGCCGCTATTCTGGCTTTGCGCGCCGCACCGGCACTTCGGCCACGATGGAGGTGTGGCCCCGGCCCGAGCGCATGCGCAGCCGGCCTTCGATGGACTCCATGCGCTCGCGCATGTTGCGCAGGCCGATGCCGCGCTGCGGGTCGAGCTGCATGGCCTCGACGTTGAAGCCGACGCCGTCGTCGCTGATCTCCAGGCGCACGGCCTCTTCGTCGAAGCCCAATGCAATGTGCACCTGCTGCGCACGCGCGTGTTTGCGCACATTGGTCAACGCTTCCTGCGTGACGCGAAAGAGCGCGGTCTTGGCTTCCTGCGACAGCTCGAAGGGTTCGCCCTCGACCATGATCGATGCGTCCACGCCGCCTTCTTCACCGAACTCGGCGCCCAGGCGCTCCAGCGCGGCGGGCAGCCCCAGGGTGTCGAGCAGCGCGGGGCGCAGCCGGTGCGAGATGCGGCGCACCTCGGTGAGTGAATCGTTCAGTCGCTGCAGTGCCTTGCCGAGCGCGGGCGGCGGCGACTGGTGCGCGCGGTCGAGCTGCTCCACGGCCGATTCGATCAGCAGCTTGGCCGACACCAGCGTCTGGCTGGTGCCGTCGTGCAGCTCGCGCGCGAGGTGGCCGCGCTCTTCTTCCTGCGACTGCACCACGCGGCGCGCGAGCAGGCGCAGCTTGGCTTCGGCGGTGCGGTGCTCGCTGAGGTTGAGCAGCAGCCCGGCCGCGCTGACCACGCCCAGGCACAGCGCGGCGATGCCGGCGATCCACAGCAACGTGGCGGTGACGTTCGCGTTCATCTGCCGGTCGAGGGTGTCCATGGTCGACTGGATATCGTCCAGGTACAGGCCGGTGCCGACCATCCAGTTCCAGCGCGGCAGCGCGGTGACGTAGCCGAGCTTGGGCGCCATCTGCGCGCTGGAGGGCTTGCGCCATTCGTACTCGACGTAGGCGCCGCCCTTGTCGCGCGCGCCCTTGATCAGCTCCTGGATGGTGAAGCGGCCGTGCGAATCGCGCAGGTTCCACAGGTTCTGCCCCACCAGCTCGGGCTGGCGCGAATGCATGAGCGAGTTGCCGTCCATGTCGTAGACGAAGAAGTAGCCGTCGTCGCCGTAGTTGAGCGTGGCCAGGCGGCGCAGGGCCTCGGTGCGCGTGGCCTCGTCGTCCAGGCCCGACTCGTACAGCGGCAGCAGGTTGCTCACGGCCAGGTCGACGTAGCTGCGCAGCTCGCTGCGGCGCTGGGCCATGTAGCTGCGCTCGATGAGCGCCCGCTCGCGCTGGGCCAGGTCGTGCTCCTGGTGACGCACGGCCAGGGCCACGAGCACCAGCGCGACCAGCAGGGGCGCAACGGCCAGCGCGACGATCTTGGTGCGGAGGTTCATCGGGGAGGGAGACTACCACTGGGGCGGTGCAGGGCTTCCGGCTGGCCGACCGTGGGGGAATCTCCTTCGGGTAACGATCGATACGAGTGTGTCTTGGCGGGGCGGCTTACAAAGCCGGACCTGCAATACATACAAAGGGAGGACTGCATGGAAAACACCGCACATCGTCTGGCTTCGGGGCCTGCGAACAAGAAGCACCCGACGCCCCGGCCGAGGACAGGCTTTGACAGCTGGGCCGATGGCATCGACAAGGCCGACGACCAATGGAACGCCTATGACTGCGAGATCCGCTCGGCGGTCAACGAATACAACATGCACCTCTCGCGCACACCGGGCTATGTCCCGCTGGACTGGCAGGTGGTCAAGGCCATGCTGTGGGTGGAAACCGGCGCCAAGGCGCCTTCCTGGAAGACCAGGCCCATGCAGATCGGCAATGCCTCGGATGCCGGACTGATGGCGCTGCTCGGGGACCGCGAAGGCGGCGACCTGGTCGTTCCGCCCTCTCTTCGAGTCAGCCTGTCTGCCAGCTCGGTCAGGGCCGAGCCCGCATCGAACATTCGCGCAGGCATCGGCTATCTCTTGATGCGCATGGCAACGTTCGAGTTCAGGAGCATCTTGAGCACGGACGGCAAGATCCATGAGGTCACGGTGAAGGACGGCGACAGTCTTGAAAGAATCGCCAAGGAGCAAGGGAGCACGCCGGAGGTCATGAAGAAGCTCAACCCGTCTGCGCACCTGCTCAAGGCGGGTCAGGTGCTGAAGTACCAGAAGGCGGAAGTCAGGAAAGTCATCACGGGATGGATGCCTCTCACCTCATCGCGCATCGCCGCGCGCTACAACGTCGGCGATGCCAACTACGCCCGGAAAATGGACCACGCACTGCCCGCGGTACGGAAGGCGCAGGAGGCGGTATGCAAATGACTCGAACATTCGCGCTGATCGCGCTTTTCCTGGCCGGGCCATGCACCGCCCTTGCGGACGCACCGTTCACAGGCAAGTTCAGCGGAACAGGCCGCGCATGCTCGGGCGGCCTGTATGTGCGAACCAAGGCCATCGAATGGAACTCGAGCTTCAGCATCTGCAAGCCCTCACGCTATGAGGTTCTTGACAACGAGTTGGACAAGAAAGAAGGTGAGCGGATCGCCTTTCGCCTCCAGTCTCCCAGCCGCCAATGCCTGTACCCCGTAATCGAGGTGCAACGGCTCAGCACGTACAGCTGGGGCGTGCAGGGCTATCAGTCGATGGAGTCGTACCGCAACCGCGCCCTGCCCGACTGGGCCAACTCTCCGCTGGAGGAGCGGCTGATCCTGTCGTGTCCCATGACACGCCTGGATTGAGCGTCCGCCTTTAGTGCAGGCTCGTAGGCCGCCCCGCAGCCACCCACGCATCCAGCCCCCCCGTCAGCGGCAACGCCCGCCGCGCCCCGCGCGCCAGCAGCACGCGCGCGGCCTGCGCGGCCGAGACTTCGTTGGGGCAGTTGCAGTACAGCACCACGTCGCGGTCGGGGTCGATCGTGAGGTCCAGGTTGCGCTGCTGCAGCGCCTTGAGGGTGTACGACAGCGCGCCCGGAATGCGGCGCGGGTCGACCTGCACGCCAGCCTCGCCGCGCACGTCGATCACCAGCGGCGGCACGTCGCCGCTCATCAGGTCGAACAGCTCGTCGACGCTGATGCGCGGCATGCCGGTGAGCCGCGCGAAGGCGCGGCGGCGCCAGTAGCGCACGGCGAGCATCACGAGCAGCACCACGCCCAGCGCAGCGGTGGCGATGCCGCCGGCCTGGGCCAGCACGGCGAGCACCTGCTGGATCTGGTCGCGAAAGAGCCAGCCCAGGCCGAGGAACAGGCCCGTCCAGACCAGCGCGGCGACGATGTCGAAGCCGACAAAGCGCCGCACCGACATACCCAGCGCGCCGGCCATGGGCGGCGCCACCACGGAGACGCCAGGCACGAACTTGGCGGCCACCAGCGACATGCCGCCCCAGTCGGAAATGAGCGATTCGCCGCGCCGCACGCAGGAGTCCTGCGACAGCGAGATGCGGCACAGCAGCCGCATGAAGCGGTAGCCGAAGCGGCGCCCGGCATAGAACCACGCGCCGTCGCCCAGCAGGTTGGCGACCACGGCGGCCAGCACCACGCCGACCACCGACACGTCGCCCGCCGCCAGCAGCGCGCCGGTGACGACCAGCACGGCCGCGGCCGGCACGGGCAGGCCCAGGCGCGCGGCAAAGCTGGCGGCAAACACCACCAGGATCGCGTTCTGCACCAGCAGCGACATCAGCTGCGCCATGCGGGCCGCCGTTCGGTCGTTGCCGCGTGCCGCAGGGCGGCGCGCCGGGAGGAGGTGTGGGATGTGGTCATGCCGGGCGCGATTCTCCCGCATGGCCCAAGCACGTACTGCGCGCAGGCCATCCGGGGGCCGGCACGCATCCTTTCGCTCAGCGGGGTGCGTCGCCCTTGCGGTACTCGGCGGTGAGCGCGTCGAGCTTCTGCTTGAGCGCCGGGTCGAGCACGTAGCTGGCGGCGGCCACGGTGGCGTCGAGCTGTTCGGGGCGGCTGGCGCCCAGCAGCGGCGCGGTGATCAGCGGGTTGGCCATGACCCACGCCACGGCCAGCGTGGCCAGCGGCACGCCGGCTTCGTCGGCCAATGCGTGCAGTTGGGTGACGGTGTCGAAGCTGCGGTCGTTCCAGTAGCGGTCCTGGTACATGCCGCCGGCGGTGCCGAGGGTGAAGCGGGTGTTCTCCTCGGGCTTGGCGCCGGGCTTGTACTTGCCGGTGAGCAGGCCGCCGGCCAGCGGGTTGTAGGGAATCACGCCCAGGCCCTCTTCGGCCGCGAGCGGCAGCAGCTCGCGCTCGATCTCGCGGAACAGCAGGCTGTAGCGCGGCTGCACCGACACGAAGCGCGTGAACCGGTGCAGCTCGGCCTTGCCCAGCGCACGGGCCAGGCGGTAGGCCAGGAAGTTCGACACGCCGATGTAGCGCGCGCGGCCCGACCTGACGATGACGTCGAGCGCCTCGAGGCTTTCCTCGAGCGGGGTCTCGCGGTCGTCCATGTGCAGCTGGTACAGGTCGACGTGGTCGGTCTTCAGCCGTTTGAGCGAGAGGTCGATGGCGTCGAGCAGGTGCTTGCGCGAGGCGCCCTGGTCCCAGGGGTTGGGGCCGACCTTGTTGACGGCCTTGGTGGCGACCACGAAGCGGCGGCGGCCCGCGGGGCCCTGCTTGTCGAGCCAGTTGCCGATGATCTCTTCGGTGCGGCCGGTGGTCTCGATGGTGCCGCCCAGCGGGTACACGTCGGCGGTGTCGAGGAAGTTGATGCCGGCGTCGGCGGCCTTGTCCAGGATCTGGTGCGACACGGCCTCGTCGGTCTGCAGGCCGAAGGTCATGGTGCCCAGGGCCAGGCGGGACACGGTGAGGCCGGTACGGCCCAGGCGGGTGGTGGGGATGCTCATGCAGGCTCGCTCCGAGAAGGTGGGAGAGGGAGGGAAAGAGGCGGCGGCCATCATAGGCACGGCCGCGCATTCCTGCAGGCGCTGGAGATTCAGGTGGATTCGAGGTGCACGCCGGGCGCGCCACGTTCGACCGAGAAGCGGGCCATGGCCGCGACGGCGGAGTCGGCGTTCTTCTCGTCGTCCACCGCGCGGAACTCGACGGCGCAGCCGCGCGCGTCGAGCGTCATGAGGCCGTAGCCGCGCTTGTCGGCGCGGCCGTAGCGCAGGTGTTCGTTCTTCGCGCGCATGTGGGCCACGCTGGCGGCGCTCGGCCCTTCGGAAGTGATAGCGCCGCCGACGAACTCGGTCGCGACCACAGGGCCCTGCGGCGCGCGGCGCAGGTCGGCGGCCCAGAAGGCGTGCACGTCGCCGCCGAGCACCAGCGCATCGCCGCCGCGCGACGGGTTGGCGGCCAGCGCGTCGAGCAGGCGCGTGCGCGCGGCGGCGTAGCCGTCCCAGCCGTCCATCCAGTAGCCATGGCCGGGGCCGCGCTGGCGGTCGGCTTCGGCGAGCAAGGTCGGTTGGGCGATGACGGTCCAGCGCGCCGGCGGCGTGGCGAGTTCGTTGGCGAGCCAGGCTTCCTGCTGCATGCCGAGCAGGCTGCGCTCCGGGGCCAGCCGGTCGGCGCAATCGACCAGCGGCTTGGTGCTGCGGCCCGGGAGGCAGGCGTGGTGCGAGCGGTACTGGCGGCCGTCGAGCAGCATCACGTCGAGCATTCGGCCGAAGCGATGACGCCCGTAGATGGTCGCGCCCGCGCCGCGCGGGCGCATGGAGGCCGGCACGGGCATGTGCTCGTACCAGGCCTGGTAGGCGGCGGCGCGGATGGCGAGGAACTGCGCCGGGTCGGGCGTGCGCGGCGAGACGTCGTCGGTGTAGTCGTTGGCGACCTCGTGGTCGTCCCAGGTCACGAGCCAGGGAAAGGCGGCGTGCGCGGCCTGCAGGTGCGGGTCGGTCTTGTACAGCGCGTAGCGGTTGCGAAAGCCGGCCAGGTCGGTGGGAATGCCGCCCTCGTGCCGGCGCACGTTGTGCGAGCCGCGCGAGCTTTCGTAGATGTAGTCGCCCAGGTGCACGACGAAGTCGAGCGGCTGCGCTGCCATGTCGCGGTAGGCGGCGTAGTAGCCCTCCTCGTACTGCTGGCACGAGGCGAAGGCGAAGCGCAGCGGCTGCACGGCGGCGTCATCGTCGGCCGGCGCGGTGCGCATGCGGCCGACGGGGCTGCGCACGCCGGCGGCGGTGAAGCGGTACCAGTAGGGGCGGCCCGGGCGCAGGCCCTGCACGTCGACGTGCACCGAGTGCGCGAGGTCGGCCTCGGCGCTGGCGATGCCCTTGGTCACGATGCGGCGAAAGCGCTCGTCCTCGGCCACTTCCCACTGCACCGCCACGGGCGCGTCGCCCATGCCGCCGCCCTGCAGCGGCTCGGGCGCGAGCCGCGTCCACAGCACCATGCCGTCAGGCCGCGGCGCGCCCGAGGCGACGCCGAGCGTGAACGGGTCACGCGCGGCCGCGGGCTGGGCGCGCAGGTGCAGGAAGGGATGGCCGAGCGCGGCGGCGGCGAGGCCGGTGTGCAGCAGGCTCCGGCGGGTGAAAAACGGAGGGGTCATCGGGCGTCTTTCTTGGCGCGTCGCTCGGCGATCTCGAGGTCGATCGATGCCTGCAGGCGCGCTTGCCGGTCGAGCTCCCTCTGCCGGGTGTCGACGCTCGTGTACTCGCGGTCGATCAACGCCTGCAGGCGCGCCAGCTGCGTGAGATCCATCTCGCGGGTGTTGGCGCTCGCGTGCTCGAAGTCGATCGACGCCTGCGGGCGCACTGGCCGCTCGGGATTTTTCGGATGGGTGTCGACGCCCCTTGTGCGCAGGTCTTCGCTCGACTGCGAAGAAGCACCGCCGGAGCGTCCCTCCCAGATCACCAATGCGCCTACAAGAAAGAGCACCGCGAACATGAATTCCATAGCGACGGGGTTCAGGTCGTCCTTGAGGATCGGCTTGAGCGAGCCGTCCAACCGATCTTGCGGAGGCAGCAGGACCGCGACCTTCTTGCCCACGGGGCGTGGATCGAACTTGCCGCCGCTGCGTGCGTACAAGACAGCCCGTCGGCCGTCGGGCCGGACGTAGTCGACCCGGACCTCTGTGTTGCCGGCGCCGGTGACGACACCCTCGACCTTGTCGTAAGAAGAAAGAATGACCACGGCATCAAGCGCCGACAGCAGCGCGACACACAGCATGGCGACGCCCATCACCGCGAGGCACACCGCCACAAACACTCGAAGGATCTGCATGGACTCCAGCCGTCAGGAACTTGCCTGATTCTGGCGCCCTTCTCTTACAGCACCGCCACTGCAGGACGGCGTCTCAGCCCGCCGACCCTTCGCAAGCCACGGCCACTGGCCGCCGCGCATCCGCACGCGCGCTCGCGAGCGCCCAGGCGAAGATGCCCACGCCCGCCAGCGCCAGCAGCGCGCCGACCCAGCCGGTCGAGGTCCAGCCCAGGCCGGCCGCAATGGCGACGCCGCCGAGCCAGGCGCCGAGGGCGTTGGCCATGTTGAAGGCCGAGTGGTTGAGCGCGGCGGCAAGCGTTTGCGCGTCGCCGGCCACGTCCATCAGGCGGATCTGCAGGGCCGGGCCGATGGCGACGGTGGTGCCGATGAGGAACACGGTGAAGGCCGCCGTCACGACGTGGTGCGCCGCGAAGGTGAAGCTGGCGAGCACCAGCGCCGCATAGACGAGCACGCCACCGATGGTGCGCATGAGCGACTTGTCGGCCAGCCGCGAGCCCACGAGGTTGCCGGTGACCATGCCCAGGCCGAACAGCGCGAGCACGAAGGGCACGCCTCCCAGTGGCAGGCCGGCCACTTCGATCAGCGTGGGCTTGATGTAGCTGAACACGGCGAACATGCCGCCGAAGCCGATGGCGCCGATGCCCAGCGTGAACCACACCTGCTTGCGCTTGAGCGCACCGAGTTCGCGCCAGGGGCTGGCGCCGGCAGCGGGTGCGATGTCGGGCACGTCGCGGCGCAGCAGCACCACGGCGACGAGTGCGATGACGCCCACGAACACGAAGGCCGCGCGCCAGCCGAACAGCTGGCCCAGCCACGCCGCGATGGGCACGCCGACCAGCGTGGCACCCGTGAGCCCCAGCATCACGAGGCCGACGGCGCGTGCGCGCCGCCCCGGTGGCGCGAGCGTGGCGGCCACGAGCGCGGCCACGCCGAAGTAGGTGCCGTGCGGCAGGCCGGTGGCAAAACGCAGCAGGTTGAGCGACAGGTAGCCGGGCGCCATCGCGCTGGCGAAGTTGCCGGCCGCGAACACGGCCATCAGCGCGATCAGCAGTGCGCGTCGGCCCCAGCCGGCGGCCAGCACCGCGAGCACGGGCGCGCCGATGACCACGCCCAGCGCATAGGCGCTGATGACGTGGCCGGCCTGCGGGATGGTGACGGCAATGTCTTTCGCGACCTCGGGCAGCAGGCCCATGATGACGAACTCGCCGGTGCCGATGGCAAAGCCGCCGACGCCGAGCGCGAGCACCGCGCGCAGGAACTGGGCGGACGAGACGGACGGTGCAATGGCGGTGGTTTCCGCGCCTTCGCGGGCGGACGGTGAGGCGTTCAAGGCCGGGCTCCTGGGGGGTGCCCGGCGGACGCGGGCAAGGCCCGATTCTAGGGTAAACCCTTAAATTATGAAGATGCTCTCGTGCGGCGCGTCGGTACCGTCTTGCAATTCAGATGGCAACCAGCTGGCGCACGCCCTGCGCTTCCATGTCCTTGCCCAGGCCGCGCGCAATGACTTCTCCGCGCTCCATCACGAGGTAGTCGTCGGCCAGCTCCTGCGCGAAGTCGTAGTACTGCTCGCACAGCACGATGGCCATGTCGCCGCGGTCGGCCAGCATGCGGATGACGCGGCCGATGTCCTTGATGATGCTGGGCTGGATGCCCTCGGTGGGCTCGTCGAGGATCAGCAGCTTGGGCTTGGGCGCGAGGGCGCGGGCGATCGCCAGTTGCTGCTGCTGCCCGCCCGAAAGGTCGCCGCCTCTTCTGTTGATCATCTGCTTGAGCACAGGGAACAGTTCGAACAGCTCCGCAGGAATGGGCGTGCCGCCGCTCTTGTAGGCCAAGCCCATGCGCAGGTTCTCCTCGACCGTGAGCCGCGCGAAGATCTCGCGGCCCTGCGGCACGAAGCCGATGCCGGCCCTGGCCCTGTCGTACGGCGTGGCCTTGTGGATCGGCTTGCCTTCGAGCTCGATGCTGCCGCTCTTGATGGGCACGAGGCCCATGAGCGACTTCAGCAGCGTGGTCTTGCCTACGCCGTTGCGGCCGAGCAGGACCGTGACCTTGCCGAGCGTGGCTTCGAAGCTCACGTCTCTGAGGATGTGGGAGCCGCCGTAATACTGGTGGATGTTCTTGACTGTCAGCATGGTGGGATGCTTTCCTTGGTCTTTATCGGGGGCACCCGGTGTGCGGCACGGCGCGGTCGGCCCCACTGTGCCGGCCCTTCGGGCTGCCCTGCGGTGCTCGCGTTTCGCGGGGTCTCGCAGAACTCGCTGCGCTCAGACAGCTGCGAGCCCTGATCCGCGAAACGCTGCGCTCCTCGGCGGCACAGAGGGGCCGCCCACGCCGCACCGCACACCGGGCGCTGGTCGTGGCGTTGATGCCGGCGGCTCTGGCCGCGGCGACAAGTTCACCGGCCAAGGTAGACCTCGATCACGCGCTCGTCGGCCTGCACTTCGTCGAGCGTGCCCTGCGCGAGCACCGAGCCATCGCACAGCACGGTCACGATCTCGGAGATGGTGCGGATGAAGCTCATGTCGTGCTCCACCACCATCAGCGAATGCTTGCCCTTGAGCGTGAGGAACAGCTCGGCCGTGCGCGCGGTTTCCTCGTCGGTCATGCCGGCCACGGGCTCGTCGAGCAGCAGCAGCTTCGGGTCCTGCATGAGCAGCATGCCGATCTCGAGCCACTGCTTCTGGCCGTGGCTCAGGTTGCCGGCCAGGCGCGAGACGCTGTCGGCCAGGTGAATCGTCTCCAGCACTTCGGCCAGGCGGTCGCTCTGCGCCGAGTCGAGCCTGAACAGCATCGAGGCGCGCACGCCCTTGTCGGTCTTGAGCGCGAGTTCGAGGTTCTCGAACACGGTCAGGTGCTCGAACACCGTCGGCTTCTGGAACTTGCGGCCGATGCCCAGCTGGGCAATGTCGGCTTCGCGGTGGCGCAGCAGGTCGATGGTGCTGCCGAAGAACACGGTGCCCGAATCGGGGCGCGTCTTGCCGGTGATGATGTCCATCATCGTGGTCTTGCCCGCGCCATTGGGGCCGATGATGCAGCGCAGCTCGCCCGGTGCGATGTCGAGCGAGAGCTTGTTGATGGCCTTGAAGCCGTCGAAGCTCACGCTCACGTCTTCCAGGTACAGGATGCGGCCGTGGGTGACGTCGACCTCGCCCGGCGTGGCGATGCGGCTGAAGCCTGCGGTGCGGCCGCCCGATTCGGTCTGGCCCGTGGCCGCGTGCAGGCCGGCTGCGCGTGCGGCGCGCTCGGCGCCGGCTTCCATCAGGTCGGGCGTCATGCGCGGGCTCCCTTCACGTCGGCAACCAGGGGCGCCTGCACCGTCGCTTCGGGCTCGGCATGCGCGGGGTGCGCGGCGGCGGGCTCGCGCCGCGCTTCCTTCGCGGCCGGCGCCGCAGCCTTCTCCGTCTTCTCGCGCGAGAGCCACTTGCGCACCAACCCCACGATGCCGTTCGGCAGGAACAGCGTGACAGCAATGAACAAGGCGCCCAGGAAGTACAGCCAGTACTCGGGGTAGGCCACGGTGAGCCAGCTCTTGGCGCCGTTGACGATGAAGGCGCCGAGGATCGGCCCGATCAGCGTGGCGCGCCCACCGACTGCGGCCCACACGGCGATCTCGATGGAGTTGGCCGCGCTCATCTCGCCCGGGTTGATGATGCCGACCTGCGGCACGTACAGCGCGCCGGCCACGCCGCACATCACGGCGGAGATGACCCAGATCGTGAGCTTGTACGGCAACGGGTTGTAGCCCGAGAACATCACGCGCGTCTCGGCGTCGCGAATGGCCTGCAGCACGCGGCCGAACTTGCTGCCGATGAGCCACTTGGCAAAGAGGAAGAAGCCCAGCAGCGTGAGGCCGGTGAGCGCGAACAGCGTCATGCGCATCTCCTGCGTGGCGATCGGGATGTTCAGGATGCGCTTGAAGTCGGTGAAGCCGTTGTTGCCGCCGAAGCCCGTCTCGTTGCGGAAGAACAGCAGCATCGCGGCGAAGGTCATGGCCTGCGTGATGATCGAGAAGTACACGCCCTTGATGCGCGAGCGGAAGGCGAAGAAGCCGAACACGAAGGCGATGAGGCCGGGCACCGCCACGATGAGCAGCAGCGTCATGCCGAAGCTGCCGCTGAAGGTCCAGTGCCAGGGCAGTTCCTTCCAGTCGAGGAACACCATGAAGTCGGGCAGGTCGCTCTTGTAGTTGCCGTCGCGGCCGATCTGGCGCATGAGGTACATGCCCATCATGTAGCCGCCCAGCGCGAAGAACAGGCCGTGGCCGAGCGACAGGATGCCGGTGTAGCCCCAGATCAAGTCCATCGCCAGCGCGCAGATGGCGTAGCACATGATCTTGCCGACCAGCGCCACGGCGTAGTCGCTCATGTGCAGCGGGCTGTCGGCCGGCACCCACATGTTGAGCACGGGCGCCACGGCGCACACCACGATGAGCGCGACGAAGAAGGCCGTCCAGCCCTTGCCGCTCAAGAGCGGCCCCTTGGTGGGAAGTACGACCTTGCTCATGCCTCAGCGCTCCGGCCCTTCATCGCGAAGATGCCTTGTGGCCGCTTCTGGATGAAGATGATGATGAAGACAAGCACCGCGATCTTTGCGAGCACCGCGCCCGCCCAGCCCTCGATGAACTTGTTGAGAATGCCCAGCCCCAGCGCCGCATACACGGTGCCCGCGAGCTGGCCGACGCCGCCCATCACGACCACCATGAAGCTGTCGACGATGTAGCTCTGGCCCAAGTCGGGGCCGACGTTGCCGATCTGGCTCAGCGCGCAGCCCGCCAGGCCGGCGATACCGGAGCCGAGCGCGAAGGCGTAGGTGTCGATGCGCGCCGTGTTCACGCCCATACACGAAGCAATCGGGCGGTTCTGCGTGACACCGCGCACGAACAGGCCCAGGCGCGTCTTGCCGATGAGCCAGCCCATCGCGAGCAGCACCAGCGCCGCGAAGACGATGATGCAGATGCGGTTCCACGGCAGCGTCACGTTGCTGAGCATGGTGAAGCCGCCGCTCATCCAGCCGGGGTTTTCCACGCCGACGTTCTGCGCACCGAAGAGCGAGCGCACGAGCTGCTGCAGCATCAGGCTGATGCCCCAGGTGGCCAGCAGCGTCTCGAGCGGACGGCCGTAGAGGAAGCGGATCACGCCACGCTCGAGCACTGCGCCCACGAGCGCCGATGCAATGAACGACACGGGAATGGCGGCCACCAGGTACCAGCCGAACGCCGCCTCGGGCATGTACTTCTGGAAGATGCCCTGCATCACGTAGGTGGCGTAGGCGCCGATCATCATCAGCTCGCCGTGCGCCATGTTGATGACGCCCATGAGCCCGTAGGTGATGGCCAGGCCGAGCGCAGCGAGCAGCAGCACCGACCCCAGGCTGATGCCGCTGAACACGGCGTTGATGCGGTCGCCCCAGACCAGCGCGCCGTCGATGTTCGCGATCGATGCGGTGATGGCCGCCTTCACGTCGGCTTCGGTCTCGTCGGCCAGGCGCTGGTTGAGCAGCAGCTTGGTGTCGGGGCTGCGGTTGTTGCCCAGCTCCTTGGCGGCGGCCAGGCGCTTGGCCTTGTCGGCGCTGGTGAGCATGCTGGCGGCGCGCACGAGTTCGAGCTGCGCCTTGATCTTGGGATTGGTCTCGGCGGCCAGCGCCTTCTCGACCATCGGAATGCGCGACTCGTCGGGCTCCTTGAAGAGCGCCTGTGCGGCTTCGGCGCGCACCGCGTCGTCGGTGCTCGTGAGCTTGAGCGCGGCCTGCGCGGCATCGAGCGCGCCGCGCATGAGGTTGTTGTTGACGACGTCCTCGGCGGTGTCGGGCACCTTCAGTTCAGTGCCGGTGACGGGGTCGTAGCCTTTGTCGTCCTTCATCACGAAAACCTTGTCTTCGGTGTACTTCACGGCGTCGTCGGACATCGCCTGGATGAACGCGGCGGTCTTGTCGTCGGCGGTGAGGACGGCCTTATTGAGCGCGGCGATGCGGGCTTCGGATTCGCCGGAGGCGATGGCCCGGGCTTCGTCGGCGGTCAGCGCGTGGGCGGGCGCTGCTGCCAGCAACAGCAGCGCCGTCGTGCAGGAACAAATTGAGCGCAGTAATGAATGCACAGCGTTTCTCTCATTCGGGAACACCGAGGAACCGGCTTTGCCGGGCCTCAGGTGTTGCCCCCGGTAGGGGGTTGGCGAAGCGACACGAAGTGCGCGCAGCCTGGGGGCGAGCCCCAGTTACATCGACTTGCCAGCGGGGTAATCAGGCTTCTTGTCGTTGCCTTCGATGTACGGGCTCCACGGCTTGGCCTTGACCGGGCCCGGCGTCTTCCACACCACGCTGAACTGGCCGTCGGCCTTGATCTCGCCGATGAACACGCTCTTGTGCAGGTGGTGGTTCTTCTCGTCCATCTTCGAGACGATGCCCGAGGGGGCCGTGAAGGTCTGGCCGGCCATCGCCGCGATCACCTTGTCGGTGTCGGTCGACTTGGCCTTCTCGACCGCCTGCTTCCACATATGGATGCCGATCCATGTGGCTTCCATCGGATCGTTCGTGAGCGGCTTGTCCTTGTGGCCGGCGATGTTCTTGGCCTTGGCGTAGTCGCTCCACTGCTTGATGAACGCCGTGTTGGTCGGGTTCTTGATCGACATGAAGTAGTTCCATGCCGCGAGGTGGCCCACGAGCGGCTTGGTGTCCACGCCGCGCAGTTCTTCCTCGCCCACCGAGAAGGCGACCACCGGCACATCCTTGGCCTTCAGGCCCGCGTTGCCCAGTTCCTTGTAGAAGGGCACGTTGGAGTCGCCGTTGATGGTCGACACCACCGCCGTCTTTCCGCCGGCCGAGAACTTCTTGATGTCGGCGACGATGGTCTGGTAGTCGCTGTGGCCGAAGGGGGTGTACTTCTCGTCGATGTCCTTGTCGGCCACGCCCTTGCTCTTGAGGTAGGCGCGCAGGATCTTGTTGGTGGTGCGGGGGTACACGTAGTCGGTGCCCAGCAGCACCCAGCGCTTGGCGCCGCCGCCTTCCTTGCTCATGAGGTAGTCGACGGCCGGAATGGCTTGCTGGTTGGGCGCGGCGCCCGTGTAGAACACGTTCTTGGAGAGCTCTTCACCCTCGTACTGCACGGGGTAGAACAGGAGGCCGTTCATTTCCTCGACCACCGGCAGCACCGACTTGCGCGACACCGAGGTCCAGCAGCCGAAGATCACCGAGACCTTGTCCTGGCCGAGCAGCTGCTTGGTCTTTTCAGCGAACAGCGGCCAGTTGGAGGCCGGGTCGACCACCACTGGCTCGAGCTGCTTGCCCAGCACGCCGCCCTTCTTGTTGATGTCGTCGATGGCCATCAGCACCGTGTCCTTCAACACGGTTTCCGAGATGGCCATCGTGCCCGACAGCGAGTGCAGCACGCCGACCTTGATGGTGTCGGCAGCGAATGCGGGTGCAGCAGAAATGCTGGCCAGCGCGACGGCGGCGGTGAGCGCCTTGAGGGTGAAACGACGTTGCATGTGGACTCCTGCTCCGGGTGGGTTGAACCTTGTCGACAGCGCGGGGCTGGCGATGGAGAGGAGTCTGCGGAACGCACCACAAAGGGGAAATACGCCGGGTGGCGTACACGGAGGTACTCAGGCGGGTGGCGGCACCGGGTACTTCACGGCGTTGGCGAGCATCTTGCGCTTGGCCGCCTCGACCGGATCGATGCCGAGCTTGTCGGCCAGCTGCAGCAGGTAGAGCAGGACGTCCGCGATCTCGGTGCCGATCTCGGCGCGCTTGTCTTCAGGGAGCGCCCAGCTCTGCGCTTCGGTGAGCCACTGGAAATGCTCGAGCAGCTCGGCGGCTTCGACCGACAGCGCGGCGGCGAGGTTCTTGGGGGAGTGGAATTGCTCCCAGTCGCGGGCTTGCGCGAAGTCGCGCAAGGCCTGGGTCAGTGCTTGAAGTTCGGTGGCCATGTCAATCCTGCGGGGTCTGCCGCGAGTTTGGCATGGCTACCCGGCTACGCCATGCGACCTCCCCGCCCATGCAGCACCGCCACCAGCAGCGCCGACACCATCAGATAAACCAGCGCCACACCGAACGCGGCTGTGTAGTCCCCCTCGCCTCCCAGCTGCCCATAAAACAGGATCCCCACCAACGCCACCCCCAGCGCATTGCCCGCCTGCTGCACCATCGACAGCACGCCCGAGGCCACACCCGCGTGCTGCGGCGGCAGGCCGGCCAGCACGGTGGACACCAGGGGCGCCATCACCATGCCGAGCCCCGCGCCCTGCACGAACAGCAGCGGCACCATCCACGCCACGACATGCGCATGCCCCGGCCAGCCGGCCACGTTGGCGCACTGCAACGCATGCCCCGCCGCGAGCACGAGGGCGCCGAGCGCGATCGGGGGCGTGCCGCCGAAGCGGTGAGCGATGCGGGCGCCGGCCATCGAGGTCGCGAAGAAGCCGACGGCCAGCGCCGTGAAGACGATGCCCGAGTGGAGCGCGCCCAGCCCCATCCCCTGCTGCAGGTAGAGCGCGAGCACGAAGTAGAACGAGGCGTTGCCCGCATAGAAGGCCAGCGTGGTGAGCAGCTCGGTCACGAAGCGGCGGTTGGCGAGCAGCGCCGGCGCCACCAGCGGCGCACCGCCGCGTGCCGCAAGGCGGCGCTGCTGCCCCGCGAAGAGGCCCCACAGCGGCACCGCGGCGGCCAGGCACAGCCAGCTCCACAGCGGCCAGCCCTGCTGGCGCCCTTCGACCAGCGGCAGCACCACGGCCACCGATCCGGCCGCGACCAGCGCCATGCCGGCAAGGTCGAGCCGGCTGTCGCCGCGGCCCTGCGCCAGCGGCGGCACCACGCGCGGCGCGAGCACGAGTGCCAGCAGGCCGATGGGCACGTTGATGAGAAAGCAGCTGCGCCAGCCGAGCCCCGCGAGGTCGGCATGGATCAGCACGCCGCCCACCAGCTGCCCCAGCGTGGCGCCCAGGCCCAGCGTGAGCCCGTAGGCCGCGAAGGCGCGCGCCCGGTCTTCGCCCGTGTAGGCGAGACCGATCATCGCGAGCACCTGCGGCTGCAGCAGCGCGCCGGCCAGGCCCTGCAGCAGGCGCGCGGCCACGAGCAGCCCGGCGTTCGGCGCCACGCCGCAGGCGGCCGAGGCGAGCGTGAACAGCAGCAAGCCGAGCAT
Organism: Variovorax sp. GW460-12-1-14-LB1; assembly: GCF_059423605.1. NCBI lineage: Bacteria > Pseudomonadati > Pseudomonadota > Betaproteobacteria > Burkholderiales > Comamonadaceae > Variovorax > Variovorax sp. GW460-12-1-14-LB1. Next base: position 83,641 of record NZ_JBWKYF010000016.1, on the reverse strand, counting down.
GAACATGCGGCGCCGGCCGAACAGGTCGCCCAGCCGCCCGCCCGTGACCAGGCCCGCGGCGGTGGCCAGGCCGTAGCCCGCCACCACCAGCTGCAGCGTGCCCGCGCTGGCCTGCAGGTCGTGCTGCATGGACGGCAGCGCGACGTTGACGATGAAGAAATCGAGCACCACCAGGAAGGTGCCGCTGAGCATGACCCACAGGCCCAGCCGGCCCGGTGTGGCGGACGCGATCGATGAGGCAGAAGAAACGGCGGGGTTCGACGAGGTCATGGCCCCCACTGTCGGCACCGGGCGGCGTCACGGCAATGACCTGCGAGGTCATGCGCGCAGGGCGCCGCGCGTTCAGCGCTTGTCGAACTGCGCGGACGCAAAGGCCCACGTCATGCGCGTGGCGTCGGGCCCGAGCGGGTCGCTGAACAACTGCCCGCGCGACCCGCCGCTCCACGAGTGGCCGAGCCCTGCGATCTCGCACAGCGTGACCAGCGTGCGGCCCTGGCGCTTGAAGTCGGTCACGCGCATGGCGCGGCGCTGGCCGCGTTGCAGGTCGCGCGCCATGCCGGCGTGCGCGCCCACGGCGGTGGCCCAGACGGCCGCGCTGCTCATGGCGTTGCTGGGCGCCACCACGGCGTCGGCGTCGCCGTGCAGCACCAGCATCGGCGGCAGCGTCGTGAAGACGGCCGCCGCGCCCATGGCCTTGCCGACCGCGGTGACGGGCATCGGCGGCACGTGCTGTCCGCGCATGGCGCCGAGCGCGGTGGCCGACGACTTCGCGGCGCCGGGCGCCACGCCCGAGTGCATGACCACCGCGCGAAAACGGTTCGGGTAGCGCGTGGCCAGCAGCGCCGCCATGCTCGCGCCCGCCGACAGGCCGGCCACGGCCACGCGATCGCGGTCGACGGGGTACAGCATGCAGGCCTGGTCGACAGCGGCCATCAGCGTGGCGGCCTCGGCGTCGGCCTTGCCGGAGCGGCGCTCGTACCAGTTCCAGCAGCCCTGCGGATGGGCGATGCGGTCCTGCTCGGGGTAGAGCACGAGAAAGCGCTGGCGCACGGCGAGCGCGTTCATGCGCGTGCTGGCCGCGAAGTCGCGACCGGTCTGGCCGCAGCCGTGCAGCATGACCATGAGCGGGAGTTTCTCGCCGGGCTGCAGCACCAGGTCGGCCGGACGGAACAGGTGATAGCCGCGCGCCCCGCCCGCGCCCATCGCCATGCCACTGATCCAGTCGCCCTTGCCGGGCGGCGGCTTGAGCCGCTTGGCGGTCGCGCGTTGCACCTGGCCGGCCACGCGCTTGCCGTTGCTCAGCGTGAGCTTGGTGAGCGCCTTCAGGTTGCGCTCGTAGGCGCGGGCGAAGAAAGAAGCGGTGGAGCGACGGGCCATGGCGCAGTGTGCAGGCAAAGCGCCGGGCGGCCAAACGGCCGCGAAGGCCTCAGTAGATTTCCGGGACGATCATGCTGGCAGGGACGGGCTGGCGAAGGTAGTCGTCGTGCCGCTCGCGCGCCGGCAACTCGACCGGCGCGTGCGCCACTTCCTGGTAGGGCAGCTGGCCCAGCAGGTGGCTGATGCAGTTCAGGCGCGCCTTCTTCTTGTCGACGGCCTGCACCACCCACCACGGCGCCTCGGGGATGTGGGTGCGCTCCAGCATGATCTCCTTGGCCTTGGTGTACTCCTCCCAGCGGCGGCGGCTTTCGAGGTCCATGGGGCTGAGCTTCCACTGCTTGAGCGGGTCGTGGATGCGGCCCAGGAAACGCATGTGCTGCTCGTCGTCGGTGATGGAGAACCAGTACTTGATGACCTTGATGCCCGAGCGCACGAGCATCTTCTCGAACTCAGGGACGGTGCGGAAGAACTCCTCGTACTCGTCATCGCTGCAAAAGCCCATCACGCGCTCGACGCCGGCGCGGTTGTACCAGCTGCGGTCGAACAGCACCATCTCGCCGGCGGCCGGCAGGTGCGCCACGTAGCGCTGGAAGTACCACTGCGTGCGTTCGCGGTCGTTGGGCGCGGGCAGCGCGGCCACGCGGGCCACGCGCGGGTTCAGGCGCTGGGTGATGCGCTTGATGACACCGCCCTTGCCCGCCGCGTCGCGGCCTTCGAAAAGGATGACCACCTTCTGCTTGCTGTGCTGCACCCAGTCCTGCAGCTTGACCAGCTCGCCCTGCAGGCGAAAGAGTTCCTTGAAGTAGGCCTGGCGCGCCGCCTTGTCGGACACGGAAGACGCCGCCGAGGCGGGGTCGAGCCCCTCGAGGTTGCGGTCTTCGATCTCCAGCTCGAGTTCTTCGTCGTAGCTGTCGATCAGGTCGCGGGCGATGCGTTGCATCAGGTCTTCGTGGTCGGGAAGTGCGCTCGTCAGCATGATGAAAAGGGGCAAGAGTGGCGGGTAGACAAAAAGCATGCTGCACCCGCCACATGACGGCGGCGTGACGGTTTTGCGGCTGTTTTCTGTAAGCCGACACGCCGTTGTCACATGGCACGAACACCATCCGGGGCACGCTGGCAGCCCGCCAAACGGGCGTCTGCCTGTTCACATGTCTTTTCTGACCACGCACCTTGTCGGTATTTCATGACCTCGCCGCGCAGTCCTATGGCGGCGACGAAGCCGGGCTGATCTGCGGCTACCTGTTCGACGCCGCGGCGCCGGAACCCGCGCGGGCGGTCGATTCGGCACAGGCCGCCGCGTGGCTGGCGGACGCCGGCCAGCTCGGCGACAGCAACGCCTACGTGTGGCTGCACTTCAACCTGAGCCATGCACACGCCGAACGCTGGCTGGTGCGGCACGCCGCCCTGTCGGACACCTTCTACGAGACGCTGCACGAAGGCCTGCCCTCCACGCGCATCGAGCGCGCCGACGACTCGCTGATCGCGGTCATCAACGACGTGCACTTCGAGTTCAGCTTCGAGCCCTCGGACATTTCGACGCTGTGGATCAGCGTCGGCCCGCGCCTGGTGGTCACGGCGCGCACCAAGCCGCTGCGCTCGGTCGACGCGCTGCGCACGGCCGTGAAGGCAGGCGAGGCGCCGCGCTCCAGCACCGAGCTGCTCGAGCACCTGCTGCGCGCGCAGGCCGACGTGCTGGTGAAGATCGTGCGCGGCGTGACCTCGCGCATCGACCGCATCGAGGACGAGCTGCTGGCCGGCCGCCTGGACCACAAGCGCGCACGGCTGGGCGTGCTGCGCCGGCTGCTGGTGCGGCTGCAGCGGCTGCTGGCGCCCGAGCCGGCCGCGCTGTTCCGCCTGCTGCAGGGCCCGCCGGCCTGGATGGCCGAGCCCGACGTGCAGGAGCTGCGCGGCTCGACCGAGGAGTTCTCGGTGGTGCTGCGCGACATGCAGGCGCTGCAGGAGCGCATCAAGCTGCTGCAGGAAGAAATCGCCGCCAACGTCAACGAGGACAACAACCGCAGCCTGTTCGTGCTGACGGTGGTCACGGTGCTGGCGCTGCCGATCAACATCCTGGCCGGCCTGTTCGGCATGAACGTGGGCGGCATTCCGCTGGCGGAGCACAGGCACGGGTTCTGGATCGTGGTGGCGATCGTCGCCACCTTCACCGCCGTGGCCGCCTGGACGGCGTTTCGCAAGAAGCGCTGAGGCGCGGTCGCACTCAATCCGGCGGCAGCGGCGCGGCGGCCGCGTCCTGCATGCATTGCAGGAAGACGCGCGTGGGCGTGTTCATCGCCTCGCTGCGCAGGCGGAAGGCGCACATGGGGCCGCGCAGCAGTTCGCCCGGCATGGCGATGCGGCGCACGAGCCCGCGCCGCTCGAAGTCTTCGGCGTAGTGGTTGGCGGTGGCCCACAGCAGGCCCGAGCTGCGCACGAGGTGCAGCGCGAGCGGGCCCGAGTCGGCCTGGATGTCGGCCGGATGCGGCCCGCCCGGGCGGCGGTGCACCGACAGCATGCGGTCCAGCTTGGGCCGCAGCGGCGTGCGGTGCGGCGGCAGCACCCAGCGCTCGTTGGCGGCCTCGGCCCAGGTCGGCGCGCGCTTGAGCGCCAGCCGGTGCCGCGGCGCCGCCACGATGCTGCTGAACTCTTCGTACAGCGGCGTGACCTCGACGCGGTTGAGGTCGACCGTCCACTCCGCGTGCGCGAGCATGAGGTCGATGCGCCCGTCCTGCAGCGCGCCGTGCAGGTCCTCGATCTCCAGCGTCTGCACCATCGGGCGCACGTGGGGCAGCATCTGCGAGGCCTGCAGCAGCGCGGCCGCGAGCCGCTGCGCCGAGAACACGGGCAGCACGCCCAGGCGCAGCTCGCCGCTCACGCCCACGCGCAGGTCGCGCAGCGACTCCTCGGCCAGCATCAGCTCGCCCAGCACGCGGTCGGCGTGCCGGACCATGCTCAGCCCCGCCGCCGTGGGCGAGATGCGCTTGGTGGTGCGCTCGAACAGGCGCACCTGCAGCGTGGCCTCGAGCTGGGCCAGCGTGCGGGACAGCGCGGGCTGGGTGGTGTTGAGCAGTTCGGCCGACTTGCTCAGGCTGAGCGTGCGGCCCAGCTGGCTGAGCAGCCGCAACTGGCGCAGCGTGAGGTTTCGTTCCAGGAAGGAGGCCATGCCCATTTATATCGGTAACGGTATGAGTACGCTCGGATTTCTCATTTGTCGCCCTCCCCCGGCCTGCCCAGAATCCGCCCACCGCCCTGGCACCCCGGAGACCCGCGATGACCGAACCGACGAAGCGATCCCTTTGCGCCGCCCTCATGGCCGCCACCCTGCTGGCCGGCCTGCTGCCCGCCGGCGCCGCGGCCCAGGCGTACCCGTCCAGGCCCGTGCGCCTGATCGTGCCGTGGGCGCCCGGCACGCCGGCAGACGTGGCGGGCCGCGTGGTGGCCGAGCGCATGGCGGGCGGGCTGGGCCAGACCGTGTTCGTCGAGAACCGGCCGGGCGCGGCCGGCACCGTGGGCCTGGGCGAGGTGCTGCGCCAGCCGGCCGACGGCTACACGGTCTACATGCTGTCGTCGGCCTCGCTGGTGGCGCCGCTGCTGTTCCCCGGCCAGTCGCTGGACCTGCTCAAGAGCCTGGAGCCGGTCGGCATGACGGCCTGGAGCTACAACGTGCTGGTGGCGCCCGCCGCCTCGACGCTGGGCTCGCCGCGCGAACTGGAGGCCGCGGCCAAGGCCCGGCCGGGCACGCTGAGCTTCGGCTCCGGCGGCAACGGCACGCCGGCGCACCTGGCCGGCGCGCTGTTCGCCCAGCAGACCGGCAGCCAGCTCACGCACGTGCCGTACAACCAGTTCCCGATGGCGGTGGGCGACCTGCTGGCCGGCCGCCTGGACACCATGTTCCTGACCGCGTCGGCGGCGCTGCCCCACATCCAGGCCGGCAAGCTGCGCGCGCTCGCGGTGACCGGCGCGCACCGCCTGCCGGCCCTGCCCGCCGTGCCCACGATGATCGAGCAGGGCTACGCGGGCTTCGAGCTGCGCTCCTTCGACGGCATGACGGTGCGCAGCGGCACGCCGCGCGAGATCGTCGAGCGGCTCGGCGATGCGCTCGCCAAGGCGCTGGCCGCCCCCGAGGTGCGCGAGCGCCTGGCCACGCTGGCGCTCGAGCCGGAGCCGATGACGCCGGCGCGCTTTCGCACCGTGCTGGCGGCCGAGTCGGACAAGTGGCTGCGCCTGGGCCGCAACGCCGGCATCAAGGCCGACTGAGCGCGCGATGCAGGCAGACATCGTGATCGTCGGGGGCGGCTCGGCGGGCTGCGTGCTGGCCGCCCGCCTGAGCGAAGACCCCGCGCTGCAGGTGGTGCTGGTCGAGGCGGGGCGGCCCTCGCGCAACCCGTGGCTGCGCATTCCCATCGGCTACTTCAAGACGGTGGGCCACCCCCGGCACGACTGGCGCTTCGAAACCGACCCCGAGCCGGACATGGCGCAGCGCCGCCTGCCCTGGCCGCGCGGCCGGGGGCCCGGCGGCTCCAGCCTCATCAACGGCATGCTGTACCTGCGCGGCCATCGCGCCGACTACGACCAGTGGGCTGCCCTCGGCAACCCGGGCTGGGACTGGGACAGCGTGCGCCCGTACTTCGACCGGTCGCAGCCCGCGGCCGACGGGCCGCTGTGGGTGTCCGCGCTGCCGCGCGATGCGCTGTCCGATGCCTTCATCGCCGCGGCGGCGCATGCCGGCATCGCGCCCACGGCCGACTTCAACGGCGGCGACAACAGCGGCGCCGGCTACTTCCGGATGACGACGCGCCACGGCCGGCGCATGGACACCGGACGGGCCTTCCTGGCGCCGGCGCGGGGCCGGCCCAACCTGCGCGTGCTGTCGGGCGCGCAAGCGACCCGCGTGTGCTTCGAGGGGCGGCGTGCCGTCGGCGTGGACTGCGTGCGCGACGGCAAGGTCGAACGCGTTTCAGCACGGCACGAGGTGATCCTCAGCGCCGGCGCCATCCAGTCGCCGCAGCTGCTGCAGCTCTCGGGCGTGGGGCCGGCCGGGCTGCTGGGCCGCCTGGGCCTGCCGGTGGTGGCGCCGCTCGAGGGCGTGGGGCGCAACCTGCAGGACCACCTGCAGGTGCGGCCCAGCTACCGCTGCCAGGGCATCGAGACGCTCAACGACATCGCCCACAGCCGCTGGCGCAGCGCGCGCGAGTTCATGCGCTACCTGCTGACGCGCGGCGGCGCGCTGAACGGCGGCGTCTACCGCGCCGGGGCCTTCTTTGCGGCGGGCGACGACGCCGCGGGGTGGCCCGATGCGCAGATCCACTTCGGGCTGGTGAGCTTCGAACGGCCGCACCAGCCGCCGCACCCGTTCCCGGGCGTGACGCTGTCGGCCTGCCTGCTGCGCCCGCACAGCCGCGGCGAGATCATGCTGCGCTCGGCCGATCCGCTGGCGGCGCCGTCGATCCGGCCGCGCTACCTGTCGCACGAAGCCGACCGCGCACTGGCCGTGCGGCTGGTGCGCAAGATGCGCGAGATCGCCGCCGCGCCGCCGCTGGCGCGCTACCTGGCGCAGGAGCACGAGCCCGGGCCCGCGCTGGCCAGCGACGCGCAGCTGCTGGACTGGGTGCGCCGCCGCGGCGGCAGCATCTTCCATCCGGTGGGCACCTGCGCCATGGGCCCCGCCGACGACGCCGCCGCGGTGGTGGATGCCCGCCTGCGGGTCCATGGCCTGCAGGGGCTGCGCGTGGTGGACGGCTCGGTGATGCCGCGGCTGGTGTCGGGCAACACGAACGCGCCGATCATCATGATCGCCGAGCGCGCCGCCGACCTCGTCAGGCACGACCTGCGCGCCTGAGCGGCCACGGGACGGCGCGCGCCAAGCCGCTTGGGCGATGAGGTTAATGCTATTTATCTAGTAGCAGACGGAAGCATCCACACGCCGGTGTCGGCGGGCGAGAGCGCCTAGAATCGGCCGGTGTCTTCTACTCTCAATGCCGATCTTCACTGCCACTCCGTGGTCTCCGACGGCACATTGACGCCCGAAGCGCTGGCCGCCCGCGCCGCCGCCAACGGGGTCGAGCTCTGGGCCCTCACCGACCACGACGAGGTCGGCGGCCAGCACCGCGCCGCCGCGGCCGCGCGCGAAAACGGCATGCGCTACCTCACGGGCACCGAGATCTCGGTGACCTTCGCGAACGAAACCGTGCACATCGTCGGCCTGGGTTTCGACCCCGACGACGCCGCCATGTCGCAGGGCCTGTACGACACGCGCGGCGGGCGCGGCAAGCGCGCGCAGGAAATGTCCGCAGGGCTGGCCAAGGTCGGCATCCACGGTGCCTACGAAGGCGCGCTCAAGTTCGTCGGCAACCCCGAACTCATTTCGCGCACGCACTTCGCGCGATTCCTGGTCGAGCAGGGCCACTGCCGCGACACCCCCGAGGTGTTCCGCAAGTTCCTCACCGAAGGCAAGCCGGGCTACGTGCCGCACCGCTGGGCCTCGCTGAAGGATGCCGTGCACTGGATCACCGCCGCCAAGGGCATGGCCGTGATCGCGCACCCGGGCCGCTACAAGTTCACGGCCAACGAGGAGTACGCGCTGTTCCTCGAATTCAAGGCGCACGGCGGCCAGGCGATCGAGGTCGTCACGGGCAGCCACACGCCGGCCGAGTTCGTCGAGTACGCCGACAAGGCGCTCGAGTTCGATTTCGCCGCCTCGCGCGGCAGCGATTTCCACAGCCCCGACGAGAGCCACTGCGATCTCGGCAAGCTGCCACCGTTGCCCGGCAGCCTCACGCCGGTGTGGGAACTGCTCGGCCACCGCATCCAGCAGTGAGCCAGAGCCCCGGGCCCGGCATCGACAGCGCGGCCACCGCCGCGCTCGCCCAGGCACGCGCCGCAGCGCAGACCCGCCGCCGCACCGAATCCGAACGCATCCTCGCGGGCATCGGGCTGGTCATTTTGGCGGTGGCCTGCTTCGCCACGCTCGATACCGCCACCAAGTACTCGACGCTCGCCGTGCCGATCCTCATGGGCGTGTGGTTCCGCTATGCCTTCCAGGCCGTGGCCACCACGCTGGTGCTGCTGCCGCTGCGCGGCACGGCCCTGCTGCGCACGCAGCACCCGCGCTACCAGGCGCTGCGCGGGGCGCTGCTGCTGGGCTCGAGCCTCTTTGCCTTCCTGAGCCTGCGCTACATGCCGCTGGCCGAGTTCACGTCGATCGTGCTGATCGCGCCGCTGGTGATCACGCTGCTGGCCGCCACCACGCTCAAGGAGCAGGTGTCGCCGCTGCGCTGGACGCTGGTGGCCGGCGGCTTCATCGGCACGCTGGTCATCCTGCGACCGGGCGGCGGCAGCTTCAGCTGGGCCGTGCTGCTGCCGCTGGGGCTGGTACTGACCAACGCCTGGTTCCAGGTGCTCACCAGCAAGCTCGCGCAGACCGAGAACCCGCTGACCATGCACTTCTACACGGGTTGGGTCGGCACGCTGCTGGCCTCGGTGGCCGTGCCTTTCGCCTGGACCGCCCTGCCCTCGTGGGAATGGTGGGCGCTGCTGTGCCTCATGGGTTTCATGGGCACGGTGGGCCACTTCATGCTGATCCTGGCCTACCAGCGCGCGCCGGCCTCCACCCTCACCCCGTACCTGTACGCGCAGATCGCCTTCGCGATGCTGGGCGGCTGGCTCATCTTTTCCCACGTGCCCGACCGCTTCTCGCTGATCGGCATGGCGATGATCGCCGTGTGCGGCGCCGCCGGCGCGTGGCTCACCGTGCGCGAGCGGCGCGTGCCGATCGAACCGGCGGAATCCTGATCAGGAGCAATTCACCATGGCCCAGTACTTCGAAGTCCACCCCGAGAACCCCCAGCAGCGCCTGCTGAAGCAGGCCGTGGCGCTGCTCGCGCGCGGCGAAGTCGTGGCCGTGCCCACCGACTCCAGCTACGCGCTGGCCTGCCACCTGGACGACAAGGACGCGGTCGACCAGTTGCGCCGCATCCGCCAGGTCGACGACAAGCACCACCTCACGCTGCTGTGCCGCGACCTGAGCGAGCTGGCCAACTACGCGCGCGTCGACAACAAGCAGTACCGCCTGCTCAAGGCCGCCACGCCCGGCCCCTACACCTTCCTGCTCGAAGCCACCAAGGAAGTGCCGCGCCGCGTGAGCCATCCGCAGCGCAAGACCATCGGCCTGCGCGTGCCCGACCACAAGGTGCTGCTGGAGCTGCTGGAGCTGCACGGCGCGCCGCTGCTGGCCACCACCCTCATCGCCCCCGGCGAGACCGAGGCGCTGAACGACGCGCAGGAAATCCGCGAGCGCTTCGAGAAGCAGATCGGCGCCGTCATCGACGCCGGCGCCTGCCCGTCGCAGCCGACCACCGTGGTCGACCTCACGCCCATGGGCACGGGCGACGACCCGGTCGTGGTGCGCCAGGGCCGCGGTGCGCTCGCGGTGCTTGGCCTCTGACGAACGGCTCGGCCGCCCCATTCCTCTCTGACACAATCGCGCAGTGGATATTTCCAATCTGATACAGAACGTACTGATCCTCGCACTGCCGGTGATCTTTGGCATCACCGTGCCCGCCGCGATCAGGGGGCGCGTGGCGAATCGATTCGGTGACCCTACGGCGACCCTCATGGGCCGGGTGTCGCTGAACCCACTCAAACATATCGACCCCATCGGCACGCTACTCATACCAGCCGTGCTCTACGTTCTGAGCTCGGGTGCATTTCTGTTTGGCTACGCAAAGCCGGTGCCCCTTGATCCGCGCAACCTGCGCAATCCGAAGCGCGACATCATCTGGGTTTCGTTGGCCGCGCCCCTTACCAATTTCGCGATGGCCGCAGGCTGGTTACTCCTGCTCATCCTGTTGCGCGTCTCGGGTATCGAAGAGCCTTTCTTCCTGAAGATGGCTGCAGGCGGTATCCAGTTCAATCTCGTGATGTGGGCGCTAAACCTTTTCCCGCTACCTCCGTTCGATGGCGGCCACGTGCTGATGGCGCTGCTGCCGCGCGGATCAGTGCAAAATTTCATATACCGCATCGAACCCTATGGCTTCTTCATCGTGATGGGCCTGATGGTTGTAGGCCTCTTCACCACCTTCTGGCTGCGGCCACTGGTGAGCGTCGGCACTTCGCTTCTCGATTTGCTTTTCACACCGCTCATGCTGCTGCTGCGCTAAGTTCTCATCTATGGCTTCGTCTTCCCCAGCTCCCCTGCGCGTCCTGACCGGCATCACGCCGTCGGGCACGCCTCACCTCGGCAACTACGTCGGCTCCATCCGCCACTCGGTGCGCCAGAGCGTCGCGGCCGGCGTCGAGAGCTACTTCTTCCTGGCCGACTACCACGCGCTCATCAAGGTGCAGGAGCCCGCGCTCATCCAGCGCTCCACGCTCGAGATCGCCGCCAGTTGGCTGGCCTGCGGGCTCGATCCCGAACGCGTCACCTTCTATCGCCAGTCGGACATCGCCGAGATCACCGAGCTCACTTGGTTCCTGACCTGCGTCACCGGCAAGGGCGTGCTCAACCGCGCCCACGCCTACAAGGCCCAGCTCGACAAGAACATCGCCAAGGGCGAAGAGCCCGATGCCGACGTCACGGCCGGCCTGTTCATGTACCCCGTGCTGATGGGCGCCGACATCCTGATGTTCAACGCCCACAAGGTGCCCGTGGGCCGCGACCAGGTGCAGCACATCGAGATGGCGCGCGACATGGCGCAGCGCTTCAACCACCAGTACGGCGAGCACTTCACGCTACCCGACGCCGAGATCGACGATGCGGTCGCCACCTTGCCCGGCCTCGATGGCCGCAAGATGAGCAAGAGCTACAACAACACGATCCCGCTGTTCGCGCCGCGCGCACAGCTGCAAAAGCAGATCGCCAGCATCGTCACCGACTCGCGCGCGCCCGGCGAGCCCAAGGACACCGAAGGCTCGGCCCTGTTCCAGATCTACCAGGCCTTTGCCAGCGCCGAGGAAACCGAAGCGCTGCGCAAGGCGTACGCCGACGGCATTGCCTGGGGCGACGCCAAGCAGGTGCTGTTCGAGCGCATCGACCGCGAAGTGGCGCCGCTGCGCGCGCGCTACGAGGCGCTCATGAACGACCCGGCCGAGATCGAGCGCATCCTGCTGCTGGGCGCCGAGAAGGCGCGCAAGCTGTCGCGCCCCTTCATGACCTCGCTGCGCCATGCAGTCGGCCTGCGCAACCTCGCGGCGGGCCGCGACGGCGCCGGTGCCAAGGCTGCCAAGGTGGCGAAGCCCAGCTTCAAGCAATACCGCGAGAAGGCCGACGGCCTGTTCTATTTCAAGCTGCTCGATGCGCGCGGCGAAACCCTTTTGCAAAGCCGTGGATTCGCGTCACCGCAGGAAGCGGGCCGTACCATCGCCGACTTGCAGGCGCGGCGCGGCGCGGCGCTCACGGCACTGGCCGCGCAGCTCGAACCGGTCGACGCGCAACAGGCTCGCGCCGCCACCGAGGCGCTGGAGGCACTGGCGGAGGCAACGTCCACCACCCAGGGACATTGATCCGGCAACAACCCGCGGGCCATCCGCCGGCGGGTGTGACAAGAGAGAAGACGGTGCGATCACAAAGGAAGAAAACATGAGCATTTATGTCATCGACGACCACCCCCTGATGCGCGACGCGATCGTGATGGTCCTGCGTCGCCTGCGCCCCGCCGAGAACATCGTCGAGCTCGAGCGGCTCGACAAGCTCGCCAGTTCGGTCCAGCAGCGTGGCGCGCCCACTCTTTTCTGCCTGGACCTGAAGCTGCCGGACACCAATGGCGTCTCGGGCGTGATCGCGGTCAAGCAGGTCTATCCGAACGTGCCGATCGCCGTGTATTCGGCAGCCCCGGCCGCCGACATGGAAGACGCCTGCATCGAGGCTGGCGCTGATACCTACATCGAGAAGTCGGCCAGCTCCAACGAGCTGGCAGCCGCCCTGCGCGGCCTGCTGATGGCCGGGTCGGAAGACGACACCGAGGAGATGCCGGCCGCCAACAGCGGCAAGCTCTCCAAGCGCCAGACCCAGCTGATCGCCATGCTCGACAAGGGCATGAGCAACCGCGACATCGCCACCGACCTGGAGATCAGCGAACACACGGTGAAGGTGCACCTGTGGCGCCTGTTCCGCCGTCTGGGCGTGAAGAGCCGTACGCAGGCCCTGCACTATGCAAGAACGAATGGGCTGTTGTCTGGCTAACCCCCAGGCTTCGCGCACTTCGTGTCGCTACGCCAACCCCCTTGCAGGGGGCAACACCTGAGGCCCGGCAGAGCCGGTTCCTCGGTGTTACTGGAAGGAAAAAACCGCGCAACAGCGCGGTTTTTTTATGGGCGCGTCGCTCTCGTGCTCAGCCGCCCGACGCACTCACCCGCGCCTGCGCCACCGCCTCGTCGGCGTCGTGCAGCGCCACGCGGAACACGCTGCCGCTGCCCAGGCGCGAGCGCACGCTGACTGGGTGGCCGAGCACGTGCGACAGCCGCGCCACGATGGCCAGGCCGAGGCCGAAGCCGTCGGAGGTGCCGGCGTGGTCGGCGACCTTGTAGAACTCCAGGAACACGTCGCGCAGGTGCTCGGGCGCGATGCCGATGCCGGTGTCCCACACCTCCACGCGCATGCCCTCGCGGGTCTGGCGCGCGGCCAGCAGCACGCCGCCTTCGGTCGTGTACTTGATGGCATTGGCGAGCAGGTTGCCGATCATGCGGCGCACGCGGATCGGGTCGGTGAGGAACGAGCCCTCGGTCACGTGCACCCGGAAGTCCAGGCCCCGGCTCTCGGCCACGGGGCGGTACTGCAGCTCCAGGTCGTGCAGCAGCTCGGTGACCCTGCCTCGTTTCCACGTACATCAAGTCATGCAGCCAAGAGGCTGCGCTCTCTTGTGACCGGGGCGAGGTATCCGTTTGCCGAATGAATTCGCACGCGGTTATAGAAGCCCTCGATCCAGTCCACGATGTCCAGGCGAGCCTGGTCCCGAGTGTCATAGCGTACCTGGTAGATGCGCTCGACCTTCAAGGTTTTGAAGAAGCTTTCCATCGCCGCGTTGTCCCAGGCGTTGCCCTTCCTGCTCATCGACATCGTGATCCCGAAGTCCGCCGCCAGCCGGCGGTACTCGTGGCTGGCGTATTGACTGCCCCTGTCCGTGTGAACGAGCAGCCCGACACCGGGCTTGCGTTGCCAGTAGGCCGATCTCAAGGCCGCGCACACCAGCTTCGCATCGATCGTCTCGGACATCGACCAACCCACGATGCGGCGGCTCGCCAGATCCATCACCGCGGCCAGATACAGCCAACCTTCGCCCGTGGCGACATAGGTTATGTCGGCCACCCATGCACGATTGGGCTGCCAGCCGTCGAAGCGCCGATCCAGAATGTTGGCGACCACCGGCAACCGATGCACGGAATCGGTGGTCACCACATAGGCGCGCCTATAGACCGGCCGCAGGCCCTGGCGCCTGAGACTTCGACGAACACGCTCGGCGCTCACGCACTGGCCCTGCTGGCGAAGCTGCTGCGTGATACGAGGCCGTCCGTAGCTTCTTCGGCTGTCACGATGGATTGTCGCCACCTGCGCATCCAAGGCCTCGTTCGCCAGCGCCCGTGCGCTGGGCGGCCGCACGCGCCACTGACAGTACCCCGTGCGGGACACCAACAACACCCGGCACAGCCGGCTGACCGTGTACTCGTCGCGATGATGCTCGATCCAGGCGTACTTCATCGCGACACCTTGGCAAAGTACGCCGTCGCTTTTCGAAGTATTTCCACATCCAGCTTCGCATCGGCGAGCTCCTTGCGAAGGCGGCTGTTCTCGGCTTCCAGTTCGCTCACCGGCCGACGCAACGGCTGCGCAGGGGTCTCAGGCGAAGGCACCAAGTCCACTGGCCTGCGCTTGCGTGACCAGTTGCTCAACGTCGCCGAGGGGATTCCCAGCCTTCGTGCGGCCTCATGGCCACCCACCGAATCGGACAGCCTGATCGCTTCGATCTTGAACTCGTCCGTGTATTGCCGCTTGGGCACCTTGCCATCTCTCATTTCGTTTCTCCGTACTCCAGAAGGTATCAACTTCTTGCTGTACGTGAAATCGAGGCAGGGTCACGGCCACGTCGACGCGCTCGATGTGCAGGCGCACCTGGCCCGCGTCGATGCGCGCGAGGTCGAACATGGAGTCGAACAGCGCATTCACCGCGTGGGTGGCGCGCACGATCTTCGGGGCCAGTTCGAGCACCAGCTCGGGCTCGTTGCGCAGCCAGTCGGCGTACAGCGACAGCGCCAGCACGGGCTGGCGCATGTCGTGCGCGGCGCTGGCCAGGAAGCGGTTCTTCATGGCCACGGCCGACACGGCCGCCTGCCGCTGCTGCGTGAGCGACTTGATCAGGATGTGGTTGTGGAACAGCAGCTCCAGGCTGTTGCGCGCGGTCTCGTGGATGTTGCGGCCGGCGCGCAGCAGCAGGAACCAGTGCAGCGCCGGCAGCAGCGGCATGAGGTAGCCGTACTGGAAATGCGGGTGCTGCATGGTGACGGCCACGAGGCGCACCAGCACCGCGCCCAGCATGGTGATGAACAGCGTGTTGACGTAGCGCTTGAGCAGCGGCGGGTGCAGCGCCAGCCCGTTGAGCGGGAAGGTGCCCACGCCGGCCACGATGAGCCAGCTCATGAACTGGTTGACCTGCGGCGTGCGCTCGAAGAACAGCAGCACCGAGCAGCCCCAGACCACCGCGCTGGTGCTCCACACGAAGCCGTAGCGGTCGGTGAACTGCTGCTGCGCGACCGCGCTGCGCCCCGCATAGCGCACGGCGTACACGCGCGCGCCCCAGGCCCGGCAGGCGGTGGCGATGATGCCGGCGGCCAGCCAGGTCAGCAGCTCCCAGCGGGGCACGTGGCCCCAGCTCAGGCCGACCATGGCGGGCATGAGCGCCGCCGAGACGAGGTAGGAGCCGCGCGCCGAGCGCATCAGGCTGCGGATGAGTTCTCCGCGCACCCACGACTCGGCCTCGTCGGCCGACGCCGGAGCGGGTGTCACGCTTGCGATCGACGCATTCGCCATGGATGCATGACCGTGGTGGATTCGGCCAAACCAGAGAAAGATGGAGACAGGCGCCGGCGCCGGAAGTTCGCGATCTTAACGGCCTGTCGGCCATGGTTTCGGGAAGTAACCGCAGAAAATCCGCCCGCCCCGCGCAGCGGTCCGCCGCGACGCCCCGTTTACCATGCGGGCTGCCGACACATACCGCACGCCATGCTGAACAACATCACCCCTTTCCTCGTCCACTGGGCCATCACCGGCATCTCGCTGTGGGTCGCCAGCCATCTCTTCAAGGGACTCAAGTTCGACAGCACCTCGGCGCTGATCGTGTCGGCGCTGCTGCTCGGGCTGGCCAACGCCATCGTCAAGCCGCTGCTGATCTTCCTGACCCTGCCGCTGACGCTGCTGACCTTCGGCCTGTTCCTGCTGGTCATCAACGCGCTGATGATCCTGCTGGTGGCGGCGCTGGTGAAGGGCTTCAAGGTGTCGGGCTTCTGGACCGCGCTGTTCGCGAGCATCTTCGTCTCGCTGCTGAGCATCGTCATCGGCTCGTTCGTGACGGGCGGCGACCCGGCCGAGCAGATCCAGATGCCGCAGGGCGGCAACTGGCTCTGAGCGAGCCCCCGCCGGCGGAGACGGTGATGATCCCGTTCCACATCGAGCAGCGCGAAAGCGCCTGAGGCGGTTGCGCGCGAAATGCCGCGCGCTCTTCGGAATCAGTGGGACGACCGGTGCGGCTTCGCGGGAAAACCGTGCGCACGCGATGCCCAGGCAATCAGAAGGCCGGGAAGCAACAGCGCCAGCAATGCCCATGGGAAAGCGCCGACGCCCGATGTCTCCAGCAACACGCCACCGACGATGCCGCCGCCCGCAATGGCGATGTTCCACACCGTGACGAGGATGGATTGCGCCACGTCCGCGCCGGGGCCGGTTGCTTCGGCCGACGCGGTCTGCAGCAAGGCCCCGGAGCCGCCGAAGGTCAGCCCCCACGCGGCCACCGCGACATAGACCACCACTGGCTGCGTGCCGGCGACGCCCAGGGCCAGCGACGCCAGCGCAAAGCCCGCGAGGGCGAGCAGCACCAGCGAGCGCAGCATGCGGTCGATGAGCAGCCCGCTGATCCAGATGCCGGCCAGCGATGCCACGCCGAAGACCAGCAGCACCGCATCGACCCGATCGGACAGGCCCGCCGGCGCCAGGAACGGCATCACGTAGGTGTAGAGAATGCTGTGCGCCAGCACCCACAGCGCAAGCACGGCCAACACCGGTCGCACGCCGGGCGTGACGAAGATCCGGCGCACCGGCGCGCGCTTTTCGGCCGTCTGCCCCGGATAGTCGGGCACCTGCAGGAAGACCCAGGCCATCACCGCCAGCGTGAGCAGCGACATGCCGCCGAACGCAGTGCGCCAGCCCAGCGTGGCGCCCATCAACGTCCCCAGCGGGACGCCCAGCGACAACGCCAGCGGTGCCCCCAGCCCGGCCACTGCCAGCGCGCGCCCCTTGAGGTGCTCGGGCACCATGCGCCGCGCATAGCCCGCCAGCATTCCCCAGATCAGGCCGCCCGCCATGCCGGCCATGAAACGCGCAACCAGCGCGACTGCATAGCTCGACGTCAGCGCCGTGAGCGTGTTGAAGGCCAGCACGGCGACCAGCGCCGCGATCAGCAACGGCCGGCGCCGCCAGCCCAGCGTGGCCGCCGTCAGCGGAATGGCCGCAACCAGCGAGCCGATGGCATAGAGGGTCACGAACTGGCCCGCGAGCGCTTCCGACACGCCCAGGTCCTGGCTGATGCGCAAGAGCATGCCGGCCGGCATCGTCTCCGTCAGCAGTGCCAGGAAGCCGGTCATCGACAAGGCCAGCAAGGCGGCCACGGGCAGTCGTTCAGCGCGCTCGCCCCCGGTGGCGGTTGTGGTGGTCATTCAGTTGTTTTCCATCGTCTGTGCCCGCGTTGGCCGGGTGGCCCGCGTTGGCGTTCACCGCAGTGTGGGCGGGAATGCATCAATGAAAAATGGGCTAAAGTTTCAAATACATATGACTCTCCAGTCATCAATCAAAGTCGCTCCATGGAAAACTTGGGTTCGCTGAACGTCTTCGTTCGCGCCGGCGAAACGCGCAGCTTCACGGCCGCGGGGCAGCAGTTGGGCATCTCGGCCTCGGCCGTCAGCAAGGCCATCGTGCGGCTCGAAGAACGGCTGGGCGTGCGGCTGTTCCATCGCTCCACGCGCACCGTCCACCTGACGCCGGAAGGCGCGCTGTTCCTGGAGCGCTGCCGGCGCATCCTTTGCGAGGTGGAATCGGCCGAAGCGGAACTGCTGCAGACACAGAGCGCACCCCGCGGCAAGCTGCGCATCAGCCTGCCGTCGGTGGGCACGCTGTTCATGCCCAAGCTGGCGGCGTTCAAGCGGCTCTACCCCGACATCGAACTGGACATCGACTACGCCGACCGGCTGGTGGACGTCATCGAGGAAGGCTTCGACGCGGTCATCCGCACCGGCGAGCCCAGCGATTCACGGTTGATGGCGCGCCGCATCGGCTCGTGCCGTAAGGTGATCGTCGGTGCGCCGGCCTACTTTCGCCGGGCCGGCGTGCCGCGCGAACCGCAAGACCTGGCAAGCCACGCCTGCCTGCTCTATCGCTTTCCCAGCACCGGCAAGCTGGACGTGTGGCCGCTGGGCCTTGCGGCCGGCGCGCCCGCCATCGACCTGCCGGCCAGCATGGTGACCAACACGCTCGATCCGCAGGTCTGCTTTGCCGAGCAGGGACTGGGCATTGCCTGCGTGCCGGAGATCGCCGTGCGCCAGCAACTGGAACAGGGCCGCCTGGTCACGGTGCTGGACGACCACAACCGCGAACACATGATCTTCCACGTGCTGTGGCCGTCGAGCCGGCAGCTGTCGCCCAGGATCCGTGTGTTCGTGGACTTCATCGCGCAGCACCTGTTTCCGCTTTCGGGTGCGCTGGAGCAGCCGATTCGCTCAGGTCAGCGCTGCGCGCCTGCCATGTAGTCCACCGTGAGCTGCGTCAGCGTGCGCACGCCCACCAGCAGGCTGGCCTCGTCGACGAAGAAGCGCGGCGAGTGGTTGGGCTCGGCCTTGTTCGCGTCGCGGCCGGGCGGCGTGGCGCCGATCATCACGAACAGGCCGGGCGCCTTCTGCGCGAAGAACGAGAAGTCTTCGCCGCCCGTGCCCTTCGGGATCACGATCGGCGTGGCGCCGGGCACGCGCTGCAGGCTGGGCACCATCTTCGCGGTCAGGGCCGGGTCGTTCACGGTCGGGGCGTAGCCGTCGGCTTCGACGCGGACCTCGGCCGTGCCGCCGCCGCTTTGCGCGATGTGCGAGGCGGTCTCGCCCATGCGCTTGATGATGAACTGGCGCATCTCGTCGTCGTAGGTGCGCAGCGTGCCGCTCATCTCCACCGAGTCGGGAATGATGTTGTAGCGCGTGCCTGCGTTGAAGGTGCCCACGCTCAACACTGAGGGCTCCTTGGTCACGTTGACCTGGCGGCTCGCGATGGTCTGGAAGCCCAGCACGATCTGCGAGCCCAGTACGATCGGGTCGACCCCGCTCCAGGGCTGCGAGCCGTGCGTCTGGCGGCCCTTCACGCTGACCTTGAAGGTGTCCGAGCTCGCGGTGATGGGGCCGGGCTTGTAGCCGATCTGCCCGGTGTTCAGGGCCGAGACCAGGTGCAGGCCGAACACCGCGTCGGGCTTGGGCGCGTCGAAGGCGCCTTCGGCCAGCATGCGGCGCGCGCCGCCGATCTCGGCATTGGGCAGTTTTTCTTCGGCCGGCTGGAAGATCAGCTTCACGGTGCCGGGCAGCTGCGCCTTCATCGAGGCCAGCACCTCGGCCACGCCCATGAGGATCGCCACGTGGCCGTCGTGCCCGCAGGCATGCATCACGTCGACCGTGGCGAAGCCCCACTGGGCACGCGCCTTGGAGGCGAAGGGCACGTCGACCTGTTCCTTCACGGGCAGCGCGTCCATGTCGGCGCGCAGCGCCACCACCGGGCCGGGCTTGCCGCCGCGCAGCGTGGCGACCACGCCGGTGACGGCCACGCCTTCACGCACCTCGTAGCCCAGCGCCTTCAGGTGGGCCGCGACCAGCGCGGCGGTGCGCTTTTCCTGGTTGCCCAGCTCGGGGTGCTGGTGGATGTCGCGACGCCAGTCGATCACCTTCTGCTCGATGGCCTTGGAGCGCTCGGCGATCAGCGGGTACAGCGGCACGGCGGCGGCCGGTGCGGGCGGCGTGGCCGCAGCAGGCGCCTCTTGCGCCGAGGCGCACAGGGACGAGACGGCAAGGACGATGGGCAGGCACAGGCGCGTGGCCGGACGGAATCGGTGGGACATGGTGAGGTGTTGTGAGAAAAGCAAGGAAGGGAAGGACCCGCCGGGCGGGAGCCCTTCGTCTGCACGGCCCCGTCGGGCCGGCAGCCGATGCGCCCTTGTCTGCCGCCCGACCCCGTGAGCGTAGGAAGGCCACCGATTGGCGTCCAATCGCTTTTGCATCGACTGATAATGATTGCCTATCGATGGCCGCCGACACACCTACGCCCTCCTCCGTGCTGCACGAGCGGCTGCTCGCGCGCCTGCGCCTGCGCCACCTGAAGCTCATCGACGCGCTGGCCGCGCACTCGCACCTGCGCCGCGCGGCCGAGGCGATCCACATCAGCCAGCCGGCGGCCACGCAGATGCTGCAGGAGGTCGAGGGCCTGCTCGACACGCCGCTGTTCGAGCGCCACGCGCGCGGCATGCGCATCACCGAGGCCGGGCGCCTGCTGGCACTGCACGCGCGCATGGTGATCGACGCCATGCAGGTGGCCAGCGACGGCCTCGCGGCGCTGGCCGCGCAGGAGACGCGCGCGCTGCGCATCGGCGCCATCGAGGCAGCCATCGCCAGCGTGCTGCAGCCCGCGCTGAACCTGCTGCATGCGAAGCACCCCAAGCTGCGCCTGTTCATCGAGGAAGGCAACATCGAGCGGCTCACGATCGGCCTGCGCGCGGGCGCCTTCGACGCCGTGCTGCTGCGCCAGCCGGCGCGCGTGCCCGATGCCCACCGCTTCGTGCCGCTGCGCAGCGACGAGGTGGTGGTCATCGCCGGCATCGGCCACCCGGCTGTGCAGCGCAAGCGCCTGCGGCTGCGCGACCTCGCCGATTCGCGCTGGGTGCTGCCGCCCGCGCACTTCGCGGTGCGCCAGGTGATGGAAGCGGCCTGGGCCGCCGAGCGGATCGTGCCGCGGCCGCATGCCATCCAGGTGCTCACGCCGCAGCTGGTGCGCGCCCTGCTCTCGCAGCCCGACGTGGTGGTGCCGGTGCCGCGCACCGTGCTCGACCAGCTCGACCGCTCGGCCGTGGCCGAGCTGCCGCTGCGCATGAACGCGCCCATCGCGCCGCTGGGCATCCTCTACCGCACCGACAACGAGGTCGGCCCGCTGCCGCTGCTGGTCGATTTCCTGGTCGCGCAGGCGAAGAAGAAGCCATAGAGAGCGCTTCAGGCGGTTTTTTCATGCGGGCAATGCCCCTCTTCACACCCGCTTAACTGTGGGGCCGCACACTCGACGCCACCCGCCCGTCCCCTCGGGACATGGCACGGTTTCCGCTCTGTAAAGTTCGCCGCCCCCGTGCCGCGGCATTGAACTCGACGGCGCGAGCCCGCTCCATCTTTGGCTTTCGTTACTTCTGCCTGTCCATGCCCGTCCACTTTGCCTCCCGCTCCGCCCCGCTCCTCACGGCCCTGTGCATCGCCGCCGCCCTCGCGGGGTGCTCGCGCACCAATGTGGAGGCTCCCGGCGCAGCCAAGGCGGCCAACGCCCCCGCGAAAGAAGTCGGCATCGTCACGCTCAAGTCCGAGGTGCTGGCCCTGAGCACCGAACTGCCCGGTCGCACCGCGGCCCCGGTGATCGCCGAGATCCGCCCGCAGGTCGGCGGCATCCTCAAGGAGCGCCTCTTCACCGAAGGCTCGCAGGTCAAGGCCGGCCAGGTGCTCTACCAGCTCGACCCCGCCTCGCTGCAGGCGGCCCACGCCAGCGCGCAGGCCAGCGTGCGCAAGGCCGAGTCGGCCTTGGCCACGGCCCGCACCGTGGCCAAGCGCAATGCCGAGCTGGTGAAGATCGACGCCATCAGCCGCCAGGTGTTCGACGAGACCCAGGCCGCCGAGCAGCAGGCCGAGGCCGACCTCGGCGTGGCCCGCGCCGCCGAGCAGACCGCGCGCATCCAGCTGGGCTACACGCGCATCACCTCGCCGATCACCGGCTGGGCCGAGCTGTCCACCGTCACGCCGGGCGCGCTGGTCACAGCCAACCAGGCGGCGGCCATGACCACCGTGCAGCAGCTCGACCCGATCCACGTGCACGTCACGCAGTCGAGCAGCGAGCTGCTGCGCCTGAAGCGCGAGCTGGCCAGCGGCCGGCTGCAGCGCGCCAGCGACGCCGAGGCGCGCATCCAGCTGCTGCTGGAAGACGGCAGCCCCTACCCGCACGCGGGCCGCCTCACCTTCAGCGGCGTGACGGTCGATGCCGGCACCGGCAGCGTCACGCTGCGCGCCGTGGTGCCCAACCCCGACAAGCTGCTGATGCCCGGCATGTACGTGCGCGCCGTGCTGCAGGAAGGCGTGAACGACGCCGCGCTGCTGGTGCCGCAGCAGGCCGTCACACGCGCGCCCGACGGCAGCGCTTCCACGCTGGTGATCGATGCCGAGGACAAGGTCCAGAAGCGGCCCATCCGCATCGGCCGTGCCATCGGCACGCGCTGGCAAGTCATCGACGGCCTGGCCGCGGGCGACCGCGTGCTCATGGAAGGCTCGCAGCGCGTGAAGGTGGGCGACAAGGTGCGCACGGTCGACCTGGGCGCGAAGCCGGCCGGCACCTCCGTCGCGAGCGCCACGCCTGACACCACGTCGGCCGCGTCCGCCACCGTCGCGCGCTGAGGCCCCGCCATGGCCCAGTTCTTCATCGACCGCCCCATCTTCGCGTGGGTGCTTTCCATCGTCGTCATGCTCGCCGGCCTGATGGCCATCCGCACGCTGCCGCTGGAGCAGTACCCCGACATCGCGCCGCCGCGCGTGTCCATCAACGCCACCTACACCGGCGCCTCGGCCAAGACGGTCGAAGACTCCGTCACCCAGGTCATCGAGCAGCAGATGAAGGGGCTGGACAACCTGCTGTACATGCAGTCGACCAGCAACTCGTCGGGCGTGGCGCGCCTGTCGCTCACCTTCAACGCGGGCACCAACATCGACGTGGCCCAGATGCAGGTGCAGAACAAGCTGCAGCAGGCCATGTCGCGCCTGCCGCAGCAGGTGCAAAGCCGCGGCGTCACCGTCACCAAGGGCGGCAACGACTTCCTGCTGATCGTCTCGATGTTCTCCGGCGACGGCAGCGCCTCGGCGGTGGACGTGGGCGACTACATCAGCAGCAACCTGGTCGACGTCATCAGCCGCGTCGACGGCGTGGGCGAGGTGCAGACGCTGGGCACCGGCTACGCCATGCGCCTGTGGCTGGACCCCGACAAGCTGCGCAAGTACGCGCTCATGCCCTCCGACGTGGGCAACGCCATCACCGCGCAGAACGCGCAGGTCTCGGCCGGCCAGCTCGGCGCGCTGCCGGCCGGTGCGCAGCAGCAGCTCAACGCCACCATCACGGCGCGCAGCAAGCTGAAGACGGTCGAGGAGTTCGAGAACGTGGTACTGCGCGCCACGCCCGACGGCGCCGTGGTGCGCCTGCGCGACGTGGCGCGTGTCGAGCTGGGCGCCGAGAACCTCACGGTGCGCTCGGTGCTGGGCGGGCGTCCGGGCGCCGGCATGGGCATCGTGCTGGCCGACGGCGCCAACGCGGTGCAGGTGGCCGAAGCCGTGAAGGCCAAGGTGGCCGAGCTGCAGCCGCTCTTTCCGAACCAGATGCAGACCTTCGTGAGCTACGACACCACGCCCTTCGTGAGCGCGTCGATCGACGAGGTGGTGAAGGCACTGGCCGAGGCCATGGTGCTGGTCGTGCTGGTGATGTACATCTTTCTGCAGAACTTCCGCGCCACGCTGATCCCGGCCATTGCCGTGCCGGTGGTGCTGCTGGGCACCTTCGGTGTGCTCTCCGTGGCGGGCTACTCGATCAACACGCTCACCATGTTCGGCATGGTGCTGGCCATCGGCCTCTTGGTGGACGACGCCATCGTGGTGGTGGAGAACGTCGAGCGCGTGATGCACGAGGAAGGGCTCTCGCCCAAGGAGGCCACGCGCAAGTCGATGGCCGAGATCACGCCCGCGCTCGTGGGCATCGCGCTGGTGCTGTCGGCCGTGTTCATCCCCATGGCCTTCTTCGGCGGCTCGACCGGCGTGATCTACCGCCAGTTCTCGATCACCATCGTCTCGGCCATGGCGCTGTCGGTGTTCGTGGCGCTCACGCTCACGCCGGCGCTGTGCGCCACGCTGCTCAAGCCTGTCGCCAAGGGCGGCCACGCGGCCCCGCGCAAGGGCGTGCTGGGCGCGGTCGACCGCTTCTTCGCGGGCTTCAACCGCCGCTTCGATCAGGGCGCCGACCGCTACCAGGGCATCGTCGGCGGCATCGTGCGGCGCGGCAAGCGCAGCCTCGTGGTGTACCTGCTGATCGCGGCCGTGATGGCGCTGCTGTTCATGCGCCTGCCCACCTCCTTCCTGCCCGATGAAGACCAGGCCTTCCTGCAGGTGCAGGTGACGCTGCCGCCGGGCGCGTCCGACGCGCGCCTGCAGCCGGTGGTCACGCAGATGCAGGACTACTTCACGAAGCAACCCGAGGTGGTGAGCGTGAACGTCATCACCGGGCAGAACGGCGACCAGAGTTCGGCGCGCGCCTTCGTGAAGCTGAAAGACTGGGCCGAGCGCGAAGGCGCCGGCCAGTCGGCCGCCGAACTCGCGCGGCGCGCCAACAAGGAGCTCTCGACCATCCGCGACGCGCGCATCTTCGTGCTGCTGCCGCCGGCGGTGCGCGGGCTCGGCGCCAACGCGGGCTTCAACTTCCACCTGAAGGACATCAACGGGCTGGGCCACGACGCGCTGGTGAAGGCGCGCGACCAGCTCATCGACCTGCTCTCCAAGCGCCCCGAGGTGGCGAACGTGCGCAGCAACAACCTGGACGACACGCCGCAGTTCGCGGTGGACATCGACGACGCGCGCGCCGGCGCGGCCAGCCTGGCCACGTCCGACATCGACAGCACCTTGTCGAGCGCGATGGGCGGCACCTACATCAACGACTTCCTGGACAACGGCCGCGTCAAGCGCGTGTACATGCAGGGCGACACGGCCTTCCGCATGCTGCCCACCGACATCGACCGCTGGAGCGTGCGCAACAGCCTGGGCCAGATGGTGCCGTTCCCGGCCTTCTCCAGCTCGCGCTGGACGTACGGCTCGCCGCAGCTGCAGCGCTACAACGGCAGCCCCAGCTACGAGTTCGTCGGCGATGCCGCGCCCGGCGTGAGCTCGGGGGACGCCATGGCCGCCGTCGACGAAGTCATGAAGCAGATGCCCGCCGGCATCGGCTACGAATGGACCGGCGCCTCGTTCCAGGAGCGCCTGTCGGGCGCGCAGGCGCCGGTGCTGTATGCCATCTCGATCCTGTTCGTGTTCCTGTGCCTTGCGGCCCTGTACGAAAGCTGGTCGGTGCCGTTCTCGGTGATCCTGGTGGTGCCGCTGGGCATCGTGGGCGCGCTGCTGTTCACCAGCCTGCGCGGCCTGAGCAACGACGTGTACTTCCAGGTCGGCCTGCTGACCACGGTGGGGCTGTCGTCGAAGAATGCGATCCTGATCGTCGAGTTCGCCAAGCAGCTGCAGGAGCAGGGCAAGGGCGTGATCGAGGCCACGCTGGAGGCCGTGCGGCTGCGGCTGCGCCCCATCCTCATGACCTCGCTGGCCTTCGGCTTCGGCGTGCTGCCGCTGGCCATCGGCACGGGTGCAGGTGCGGGCGGCCGCCAGTCGATCGGCACCGCGGTGCTGGGCGGCATGGTGGTCGGCACGGCGCTGGGCATCTTCTTCGTGCCGCTGTTCTTCGCGATGATCCGCGGCTGGCTGGAAGCCCGCCGCAAGCCGGCCGACACACCGCCGGATGCCTTGCCCGCGGAACAGGGAGCGCAATGATGACGCGCACTCTCCTGCCCCGCCTTCCCCTGCGCGCACTGGCCTGCGCCGCCCTGGCCTCGACCGTGCTCGCCGGCTGCGTCAACCTCGCGCCCGCGTACGAAAAGCCCGCCTCGCCCGTGCCATCGAACCTGCCCTCGGCCGGCGTCACGACGACCACACCCCTGGACATCGGCTGGCGCGACTTCTTCGTCGACAAGCAGCTGCAAGGCGTGATCGAACTCGCGCTCGCCAACAACCGCGACCTGCGCGTGGCGGCGCTCAACATCGAGCGTGCGCGTGCCCAGTACGGCATCGCGCGGGCCGACCTGTTCCCCACCGTCAACGCCGGCGCAGCCGGCACGCGCTCGCGCACGCCGGGCAGCCTGTCGACCAGCGGCGAGTCGCGCATCGCCTCGCAGTACAGCGCCAACCTCGGCATGACGGCCTACGAGCTCGACCTGTTCGGGCGCGTGCGCAACCTCGGCGAATCGGCGCTGCAGGGCTACTTCCAGACCGAGGAGACGCAGCGCAGCACGCAGATCAGCCTCGTGGCCTCCGTCGCCACGGCGTGGCTGCAACTGGCCGCCGACGAGCAGCGCCTGCAGCTGGCGCGCGGCACGCTCGAGAGCCAGCGCAAGTCCTTCGAGCTGGTGCAGCGCAGCCATGCGCTCGGCGCGCAGTCGGGCCTGGCGCTGGCGCAGGCGCAGAGCACCGTCGATGCCGCGCGCGCCGACGCCGCGGCCTTCGACAGCCAGGTCGAGCAGGACCGCAACGCGCTCGCGCTGCTGGTCGGCGCCACGCCGCCGCCCGAGCTGCTGCCGACCGCCGCCACGACCGCCGACGTCGCGCAACTGCTCGTGCCGCCGGCCGGCCTGTCGTCGAGCGTGCTGCAGCAGCGGCCCGACGTGCGCGCCGCCGAGCACGCACTGCGCGCGAGCAATGCCGACATCGGCGCGGCGCGCGCGGCTTTCTTCCCGCGCATCGCGCTCACCGCCTCGGCCGGCACCGCGAGCAGCACGCTCTCGGGCCTGTTCGCGAGCGGCAGCAAGGCCTGGAGCTTCGCGCCGTCGATCAGCGTGCCGATCTTCGACGGCGGCGCCAACCGCGCCAACCTGCAGGTGGCGCAGGCGCAGCAGAAGATCCAGATCGCCACCTACGAGAAGGCCGTGCAGACCGCTTTCCGCGAAGTGGCCGACGCGCTGGCCGAGCGCCGCACGCTGGCCGAACGCCTGGACGCGCAGCGCTCGCTGCGCGCCGCGACCTCGCGCAGCTTCGAACTCTCGCAGTCGCTCTTCAAGAGCGGCGCCGCCAACTACCTCGACGTGCTGGACGCGCAGCGCAGCGACTATGCGGCGCAGCAGACGCTGATCGGTTTGCAGCTCACGGAGCAGACGAACCGGCTGGCGATCTACAAGGCGCTGGGGGGTGGGTGGAGCGAGGCGTCCGGCACGCAGCAGCCTGCGCAAGGCGACTGACGCACCACCGCCCTACGCACCGGCCACCGCATACGGCGTGAACCTGCTTTCGTTCTCGTTCACATCCAGCGGCCGCCCGATGAACGGAAACGCCCGCTGCGGGCAGGCCACCCGCTCGCACACCTTGCAGCCCATGCCGATGGGCGTGGGCACGTCGGGGTCCTTCAGGTCGAGGCCCTTGGCGTAGACCAGGCGCGGGGCGTGGCGGATGTCGCAGCCCAGGCCGATCGAGAAGGTCTTGCTCGGCGAGCCGAAGCCGCGCTGGCCGTGCGACACGGTGCGCGCGATCCACAGGTAGGCGCGGCCGTCGGGCATGCGCGCCAGCTGCGGCAGCACGCGCCCGGGCTGCGCGAAGGCCTCGTACACGTTCCACAGCGGACAGGTGCCGCCGGTCTTCGAGAAGTGGAAGTGCGTGGCCGACTGCCGCTTGGAGATGTTGCCGGCCCGGTCCACGCGGATGAAGAAGAAGGGCACGCCCGACGCGCCCGGGCGCTGCATGCTGCTCAGGCGGTGGCACACGGTTTCGAAGCCCACGCCGAACTGGCGCGCGAGCAGGTCGATGTCGTAGCGCAGCGCCTCGGCCGCCTGCAGGAACGGACCGTAGGGCAGCAGCACGGCGGCCGCGAAGTAGTTGGCCAGCCCGATGCGCGCGAGCGCGTGGGCCGGGGCGTCGCCGAAATCGGCCTGCACGACCAGCGACTCGATGAGCGCGGCCTGCTCCAGCAGCGCGAGCTGCGTGGCCAGCTGGAAGGCCTGCTGGCCCGGCTCCAGGCCGGCCGACAGGCGCAGCACGCGGCGGGCCGGGTCGTAGCGGCGCTGGCTGTCGAGCGCGCCCTCCCCTTCGTCGCCCGGCACCACGCGCACGCCGTGGGCCGAAAGAAGCCGCTGCTGGAGCCATTCGGCGAGCGGCCCGCCCTGCGCGTGGGCCTGCGCCGCGAGCGATTCGGCGGCGGTGTCGAGCGGGTCGAAATGGTTCTGGTGGGCAAAGAAGAAATCGCGCACCACCTCGAAGGGCATGGGCCGGCTGCGCGAGATGTCGCCGCGCCCGTCGCCGAGTTCGGCGGCCATGAGTTCCAGCCGCTCCTGCGCCTCCTGGTGGCGGCGGTGCAAGGCGAGCAGCGCGCGCGCCACGGCCGGCATCTGCGACGCCACCTCGCGCAGCTCGGGCAGCGCCACGGCCTCGCCGCCGGGGTTGTCCGCCAGCGCCTCGCGCATGCTCGCCACGAGCCGCGCTTCCTCGTCTTCGGAGAACTGCTGCACGTCGACGCCGAGCGTCTTGCTGATGCGCAGCAGCACCGCCACGGTGAGCGGGCGCTGGTTCTGCTCGATCTGGTTCAGGTAGCTCGGCGACAGGCCCAGCATCTGGGCCAGTGCCACCTGCGTGAGGCCGCGTTCGGCGCGCAGCGTGCGCAGGCGCACGCCCATGAAGGTCTTGCTCATCGGGTCACCTCGTGGGTCTTTGCGATATTCGCAATATTTGCAAAATCAGCCGTCTTCATTCGCAACTATTCGCCAATTCAGGCCTTCATTATGAGTGTTCGATTGCGTAAATTGCGAAGCATGACAAACCGATCCGCCGCCATCGAGCTGACCGACATCGTGTTCCCCGAGCACGCCAACCACTACGGCACGCTGTTCGGCGGCAACGCCCTGCTGCTGATGTCGAAGGCCGCGTTCCTCGCCGCGCGCGCCTTCGCGAAGTCCGACGTGGTGATGGCCAGCCTGGGCGACGCGCAGTTCCTCGCGCCCGTGCCCGTCGGCCATGTGCTGCGCCTGCGGGCCTGGGTGACGCGCGCCGGACGCAGCTCGCTCACGGTCTGCGTCACCGGCGCGGCCGAGCCGCCCGACGGCGAAGCACGCCCGTCGCTGAAAGGCCTGTTCGAGATGGTGGCCGTCGACGGCCGCGGCCGTCCCGCGCGCCTGCGCAACACCTACCTGCACACCGTGCCTACAGACAAGGAACCCGCATGAACGACACCGCCACCCCCACCGGCTTCAAGCCCAAGAAATCCGTCGCCCTGTCGGGCGTGACCGCCGGCAACACCGCCCTGTGCACCGTGGGCCGCACCGGCAACGACCTGCACTACCGCGGCTACGACATCCTGGACATCGCCGAGGTCTGCGAGTTCGAGGAAATCGCGCACCTCTTGGTGCACGGCAAGCTGCCCACGTCCGCCGAGCTGCGCGCCTACAAGGCCAAGCTCAAGGCCATGCGCGGCCTGCCCGCGAGCCTGAAGGAGGCGCTGGAGCAGCTGCCCGCCAGCGCCCACCCGATGGACGTGATGCGCACCGGCGTCTCGTCGCTGGGCTGCCTGCTGCCCGAGAAGGAAGACCACAACCTGCCCGGCGCGCGCGACATCGCCGACCGCCTGATGGCCTCGCTCGGCTCGATGCTGCTGTACTGGTACCACTGGTCCACGCAGGGCCGGCGCATCGAAGTGGAAACCGACGACGACTCCATCGGCGCGCACTTCCTGCACCTGCTGCACGGGCGCAAGCCCAGCGCGCAGTGGGAGCGCGCGATGCACACCTCGCTCAACCTCTATGCCGAGCACGAGTTCAACGCCTCGACCTTCACGGCGCGCGTGGTCGCGGGCACGGGCTCCGATGTGTACTCGGCCATCACCGGCGCCATCGGCGCGCTGCGCGGCCCCAAGCACGGCGGCGCGAACGAGGTGGCCTTCGAGATCCAGAAGCGCTACGACGCGCCCGACGAGGCCGAGGCCGACATCCGCCGCCGCGTCGCGGCCAAGGAAGTCGTGATCGGCTTCGGCCACCCCGTCTACACCGTGAGCGACCCGCGCAACGTGGTCATCAAGGGCGTGGCGCGCACGCTGTCGCAGGAGGCCGGCTCGACCAAGATGTTCGACATTGCCGAGCGGCTCGAGGCCGTGATGTGGGACGTGAAGCAGATGTTCCCCAACCTCGACTGGTTCAGCGCCGTGAGCTACCACATGATGGGCGTGCCCACGGCCATGTTCACGCCGCTGTTCGTCATTGCGCGCACCTCGGGCTGGGCGGCGCACATCATCGAGCAGCGCATCGACAACAAGATCATCCGGCCCAGCGCCAACTACACGGGCCCCGAAGACCTGAAGTTCGCGCCGATCCAGGATCGGAAGTAAAAACACGAGAAGAAGAAAAGCGCCCGTGCCTGCGCGCGGGTGCCGAGCGACAAGCGCCCCATGAACACCGACTACCGCAAGAACCTCCCCGGCACCGCGCTGGACTACTTCGATGCAGGCGAAGCCGTCGAAGCCATCCGCCCCGGCGCCTGGGCCACGATGCCTTACACCGCGCGCGTACATGCAGAGAACCTCGTGCGCCGCTGCGACCCGGCGATCCTCGTGCAGAGCCTCACGCAGCTCATCGAGCGCCGGCGCGACCATGACTTTCCGTGGTTCCCCGCACGCGTGGTCTGCCACGACATCCTGGGCCAGACCGCGCTGGTCGACCTCGCCGGCCTGCGCGACGCCATCGCCGAACAGGGCGGCGACCCCTCGCAGGTGAACCCCGTGGTGCCGGTGCAGCTCATCGTCGACCATTCGCTGGCGGTGGAGTGCGGCGGCTTCGACCCCGATGCCTTCGCGAAGAACCGCGCCATCGAGGACCGGCGCAACGAAGACCGCTTTCACTTCATCGAATGGACGAAGCGGGCCTTCCGCAACATGGAGGTGATCCCGCCGGGGAACGGGATCATGCACCAGATCAACCTGGAGCGGATGTCGCCCGTCGTGCATGCGCAGGACGGCGTGGCCTACCCCGACACGCTGGTCGGCACCGACAGCCACACGCCGCACGTCGATGCGCTGGGCGTGGTCGCCGTCGGCGTGGGCGGGCTCGAGGCCGAGAACGTGATGCTCGGCCGCGCCTCGTGGATGCGGCTGCCCGACATCGTCGGCGTGCGCCTCGCCGGCCGGCCGCAACCGGGCATCACGGCCACCGACGTCGTGCTGGCGCTCACCGAGTTCCTGCGCGCGGCGAAGGTGGTGGGCGCGTACCTGGAGTTCCATGGCGAAGGCGCGGCCAGCCTCACGCTGGGCGACCGCGCGACCATCTCCAACATGGCGCCCGAGTACGGCGCCACCGCCGCGATGTTCGCCATCGACACGCAGACGCTCGATTACCTGCGCCTCACGGGCCGCGCCGACGAGCAGGTGCGCCTCGTCGAGATCTATGCGAAGCAGGCGGGCCTGTGGGCCGACACGCTCGCCGAGGTCGTGTACGAGCGCGTGCTGCACTTCGACCTCTCGAGCGTCGTGCGCAACATGGCCGGCCCCTCGAACCCGCATGCGCGCGTCGCCACGGCCGACCTTGCGGCGCGCGGCATCGCCGCCCCGTGGGACGACGTGCCCGGCCAGATGCCCGACGGCGCCGTGATCATCGCGGCCATCACCAGCTGCACCAACACCAGCAACCCGCGCAACGTGATCGCCGCGGGCCTGCTCGCGCGCAACGCCAACCGCGTGGGCCTGGCGCGCAAGCCGTGGGTCAAGACCTCGCTCGCGCCCGGCTCGAAAGCGGTCACGCTGTACCTGGAAGATGCGGGCCTGATGCGCGAGCTCGAACAGCTGGGCTTCGGCGTGGTGGCCTATGCCTGCACCTCGTGCAACGGCATGTCGGGCGCGCTCGATCCCGCCATCCAGCAGGAGATCGTCGATCGCGACCTGTACGCCACGGCCGTGCTTTCTGGCAACCGCAACTTCGACGGCCGCATCCATCCGTATGCGAAGCAGGCCTTCCTGGCCTCGCCGCCGCTGGTGGTGGCCTACGCCATCGCGGGCACGGTGCGCTTCGACATCGAGAAGGACGTGCTCACCGTCGTCGACGGCAAGGAGATCCGCCTGAAGGACCTCTGGCCCAGCGACGAAGAGATCGACGCCATCGTGAAGGCCAGCGTGAAGCCTGCGCACTTCCGGCAGGTGTACGAACCGATGTTCGCGATCCAGCCCGACACGGGCGAGCAGGTCGCGCCGCTGTACGACTGGCGCCCCGCCTCCACCTACATCCGCCGCCCGCCGTACTGGGAAGGCGCGCTGGCGGGCGAACGCACGCTCACGGGCATGCGCCCGCTGGCGATCCTGCCGGACAACATCACGACCGATCACCTGTCGCCGTCGAACGCGATCCTGCTGGACAGCGCGGCCGGCCAGTACCTGCAGCGCATGGGCCTGCCCGAGGACGATTTCAACTCCTACGCCACCCACCGCGGCGACCACCTCACGGCGCAGCGCGCCACCTTCGCCAACCCGACGTTGAAGAACGAGATGGTGCGCAAGGCCGACGGCACGGTGCGTGCCGGATCGCTGGCGCGCGTGGAGCCCGAGGGCAAGGTGATGCGCATGTGGGAGGCCATCGAGACCTACATGGGGCGCAAGCAGCCGCTGATCATCGTGGCCGGCGCCGACTACGGCCAGGGCTCGTCGCGCGACTGGGCCGCCAAGGGCGTGCGGCTGGCCGGCGTGGAAGCGATCGCGGCCGAAGGCTTCGAGCGCATCCACCGCACCAACCTCATCGGCATGGGCGTGCTGCCGCTCGAATTCAAGCCCGGCACCAACCGCCTCACGCTGGGCCTGGATGGCACCGAAACGTACGATGTGACCGGCGAGCGCAACCCGCGCGCCGACCTCGTGCTGGTCGTGCACCGTCGCAATGGCGAACGGCTCGACGTGCCCATGACCTGCCGCCTCGACACCGCCGAAGAGGTCTCCATCTACGAAGCCGGCGGGGTGCTGCAGCGCTTTGCGCAGGACTTCCTCGCCGCCACGAAAGCCGACTGACGATGCAGCACCTTCCGCAGATCAAGATCCCCGCCACGTACATGCGCGGCGGCACCAGCAAGGGCGTGTTCTTCCGCCTGCAGGACCTGCCCGAGGCCGCGCAGGTGCCGGGCCCCGCGCGCGACGCGCTGCTGCTGCGCGTGATCGGCAGCCCCGACCCCTACGGCAAGCAGATCGACGGCATGGGCGCCGCGACGTCGAGCACGAGCAAGACCGTCATCCTCTCGAAGAGCGAGCGGCCCGGCCATGACGTGGACTACCTGTTCGGACAGGTGTCGATCGACCGGCCTTTCGTCGACTGGAGCGGCAACTGCGGCAACCTCTCGTCGGCCGTGGGCCCGTTCGCGATCAGCAACGGCCTCATCGATGCGGCTCGCGTGCCGCGCGACGGCGTGGCCGTCGTGCGCATCTGGCAGGCCAACATCGGCAAGACCATCATCGCGCACGTGCCGATGACCGGCGGCGCGGTGCAGGAGACCGGCGATTTCGAACTCGACGGCGTGACCTTCCCCGCGGCCGAAGTGCAGCTCGAGTTCATGGACCCTGCCGCCGAAGAAGACGGCGCGGGCGGCGCGATGTTCCCGACCGGCAAGCTCGTCGATGACCTCGACGTGCCCGGCCTCGGCACGCTGCAGGCCACGATGATCAACGCCGGCATCCCCACCGTCTTCGTGAACGCGGAGGCGCTCGGCTACACGGGCACCGAGCTGCAGGACGCGATCAACGGCGATGCCGCGGCGCTCGCCCGCTTCGAAGCCATCCGCGCGCAAGGTGCGCTGCGCATGGGCCTCATCCGCACGCTCGACGAAGCGGCCAGCCGCCAGCACACGCCCAAGGTCGCCTTCGTGGCCAAGCCTGCCGGCTACACCGCGTCGAGCGGCAAGGCGGTGGCGGCCGGCGACGTCGACCTGCTCGTGCGCGCGCTGTCGATGGGCAAGCTGCACCACGCGATGATGGGCACGGCAGCGGTGGCCATCGGCACGGCCGCCGCCATTCCCGGCACGCTGGTGAACCTCGCGGCCGGCGGCGGCGCGCGCGAGACCGTGCGCTTCGGCCACCCCTCGGGCACCTTGCGCGTGGGTGCGCAAGCCAGCCAGGTCGATGGCGAATGGCAGGTGACCAAGGCGGTGATGAGCCGCAGCGCCCGCGTGCTGATGGAAGGCTGGGTCCGTGTGCCCGGCGACACCCTTTGAGCTTTCAGATCCATTCACAGGAAATCCCGATGTCGACTCGCAAGACCCTCCGTTCCCTGGCCGAGGCCCGCCGCGGCGTGCTGGTGCCGGGCGCCTTCAACGCGCTGTCGGCGCGTGTCATCGAAGACCTGGGCTTCGAGGCCATTTACGTCACCGGCGCGGGCGTCACCAACATGTGGTTCGGCCTGCCCGACCAGGGCTTCATGGGCCTGCACGAGATCGCCGACCACACGGCACGCATCCGCGACGCCGTGAACCTGCCGCTGATCGTCGATGCCGACACCGGTTTCGGCAACGCGCTGAACGTGCGCCACACGGTGCGCGTGCTGGAGCGCGCGGGTGCCGACTGCATCCAGTTCGAGGACCAGGTCGCGCCCAAGCGCTGCGGCCATTTCGCGGGCAAGGAGGTGATCTCCACCGAGGAAGCCGTCAACAAGATCAAGGCCGCCGTCGATGCGCGCACCGACCCCGACCTGCTCATCATGGCCCGCACCGACGCGGCGGCGACGCTGGGCTTCGAGGCCGCGATCGAGCGCGCGCAAAAGTTCAGCGAGGCCGGCGCCGACATCCTGTTCGTCGAAGCCGTCACCACGGCCGACGAGATTCGCGCGCTGCCGCAGCGCCTGCACAAGCCGCAACTCATGAACATGGTGATCGGCGGCAAGACACCGATCTTCGGTGCCGAGGAACTCGGCGGCCTCGGCTACGGCATCGTGCTGTACGCCAACGCCGCATTGCAAGGCGCGCTGGCTGGCATGCAGAAGGCGCTCACGGTGCTGCGCGACACACGGCGCATGGACGAAGACCCGTCGCTGGTCGCGCCCTTCGCCGAGCGGCAGCGGCTGGTGCGCAAGCCCGAGCTCGATGCGCTCGACACGCGCTACGCCAATTGACTTTTTCTACAGCGCGTCTTTGAGCTTCGCACGCAGCCGGCTCACCGCCTGGCCGTGCAGCTGGCAGACGCGCGACTGGCTCACCTCGAGCACCGCGCCGATCTCACGCAGGTTCAGCTCTTCTTCGTAGTAGAGCTTGAGCAGCAACTGGTCGCGCTCAGGCAGCGCGCCAATCGCGTCCACCAGCTGGTGGCGAAAGCCGCTCTCGAGCAGGCGCGCCAGCGGGTCGTCGAACTGGCCCCGGCCCCTGCGCGCATCCTGCGCATGCAGGTCGAGAAAGGGGTTGTCGGGGTCGCCCTTGGCGAAGTCTTCCACGTACAGCAGCTGGCAGCCCTGGATGTCCTGCAGCATCGACTGGTAGGTTTCCAGGTCGACCTTCAGCTCCTTCGCAATCTCGCCTTCGGTGGGCGCGCGGCCCAGCCGGTGGCCCAGTGCCTGGATCGCTTTCTCGATGCCGCGCGCCGACTGGCGCAGCCCGCGCGAGCCCCAGTCGCTGGCGCGCAGCTCGTCGAGCATGGCGCCGCGGATGCGCTGGCTGACGAAGGTCTCGAACTGCGCGCCGCGGTGGTCCTGGTAGCGGCTCGACGCATCGAGCAGGCCGAGCATGCCGGCCTGGATCAGGTCGTCCAGCTCCACGCTGGCTGGCAGCCGCGCCATCATCTGCAGCGCGATGCGGCGCACCAGCGGCTGGTGCTGTTCCAGCAGATGCGATTTCTCGATGGTGCCCTGCGCGGTGTACACGGCCGTCCGTCCTCGTCGTCGTGCCTCAGGCGGCGAGCGCCTGCGGGAACACGGCCGGCCGCGCGGGCGTGCGCCAGGTCCAGCGGCCCATGTCGTCGGCGATGGCGCGGAAATCGACCGCCGCCGCGCTGGCCGGAAAGGCCTCGACCACGGTCTGGCGCAGCCGCGCCGCATCGGCCAGCCACGGGTCGGTGCGCACCCAGCCCACGGGCAGCAGCGACAGCGCGAGGTAGCGGCTGGCGGCTTGCGCGAGGTTGTGCATGACCTGCTGCGCCGTGCCCGCATCGGCCACGCCGTTGAGCAGAAAGCGCAGCTGCTTCAGCGCATGCGCGCGATGCAGGCGCTTGATGCCCGCATAGGCCGAAGTGATGGCCGCCGGGTGCGGCTGCAGCACGAGCAGCAGTTC
The DNA here is from genome assembly GCF_059423605.1 of Variovorax sp. GW460-12-1-14-LB1. Taxonomy (NCBI): domain Bacteria; kingdom Pseudomonadati; phylum Pseudomonadota; class Betaproteobacteria; order Burkholderiales; family Comamonadaceae; genus Variovorax; species Variovorax sp. GW460-12-1-14-LB1. The sequence goes on along the minus strand of NZ_JBWKYF010000016.1, from coordinate 47,707 downwards.
ATCGGCGCCCTGCGCCAGCGGCGACAGGCAACCCTCGTCGTCGAAGGCCGCATCGACGAGCACGATGCCGCGCGGCCACAGCGTGCGCGGGTCGATGCTCGCGCCGGGCGATGCGGGCAGCACCTGCACGCCGCACACCGCGCTCGCTGCGGCCTGGTCGATGCGCAACCGCCGACTCGCCACATCGGCCAGCGTGCCGCGTGGGCCGAGCGCCCACACGTCGCACACCGAGCGCACCTTGGCGTGATGTTCATCGAGCAGCAGCACGTCCTTGCCCTGCTGCGCCAGCGCCGCGCCCAGGCTCATCGCGGCCGTGGTCGCGCCCGCGCCGGGGCCCATGCCCGCGACGGCGACGACGCGCACCGGCGCCTGCCCGAGCAGCCGGCGCAGCCCGTCGGCCTGGTCCGTGACGCGTGCGCTCATCGCCTTCAGCCCAGGCGTTCCAGCGCGCGCGGCGCTTGCGCGGGCCCTGCCGATTCGGTGCCCAGCGCATCGAGCAGCAGGAACAGCTTGCCCACGCCCGCGTACAGCGCGCCGCCCGTCAGCGCGCGGCCGGCGCGCGTGGCGCGGCCCGTGAGCTGGCCCAGCAGCAGGCGCGTGCGGTCGGCCCATTCGCCTTCGGCCTGCAGCAGGCGCCACACGGTGGTCGTGACCTGGCCGGCGACGAGCAGGCGCTTCATCATGTGCGGATCGCCGGGCTCGCCCATGCCGCCCACGAGCTGCACGCCATCGCGCAGCAGGCGGAAGCACGGCTCGGCGTCGGCGGCCCAGCCCTGCCATTGCGCGAGTTGCGACGCGCCCACTTCGTCGCCCAGGTTGGTGAGCACGCAGGTCTGCGACAGCATCTTGCGGCTGCGCGCATCGACCACGCGCACAGAGATGCAGCGCAGCGTGGGCAGGGTGTCGCGGTCGATGGCGGTGCGCGGCAACACCTCGACCTGCGCCTCGCATTGCAGCGCGGCCTTGCCGCGATAGCGCACGGGCCGCTCGGTCGTGTCGTCGAACGCGAAGGCCAGGCGCGCGAGCGTGGTCGCGGCGCCGGTGTGCGCATCCGTCACGGCCGTGCTGCCGGGCGCGCGCGCCAACCACTGCGTGCCCTCGGCCTGCCACGCCAGCATCTGTTCGACCGCCGGCGGCTTGCCCAGCACATGCACGAGGCGCTTGCCGAAATCCTGTTGCTGCAGCCACTGCGCCTGACGCTGGCCCGGCGCGGCCGACTGGCGCGCCGCAGCGGTCGAAAGCCACTGGTTCGGCGCCGCCAGCGGCAGGCCGCTGCGGTCGGACAACAGCAGGCTGCCGTGGCACACGTAGGCGTCGCCGCTGTCGGTCGCACGCAGGCCCACCTGCCCGGCCAGCGCGAGGACGTGGGTGTCGCATCCCGCAGTCACCTCGCCGCGCGCGAACGCCGACAGGTCGTGCAGCACGGCCCTGGCATCGACGGCCTCGTCACCGGCCTGGCGCCACAGCGTGCGCGCGCCATCGAAGCCGATGTGCGCACCGGCCAGCGCGCCAGCGGTCGTCGCCAGCTCCTGCGCGTCATGCGCCATCGCGCGGATCAGGCTCTGATAGCGCAAGCGCAGGCGATCGGTCTCGCCCTGCGCCTGCGGCGAAGGCGCGGCCTCGTCCGGCAGGTCGGCCTCGGCCGGCACGAAGAGCGGGCTGTGCTGGCGCGGCTGGAACACGCTGTCGATCAGCTGCGCGCGGTCGGCGCGCACCAGGTTCTCGGGCACCTTCTGGCCGCCCGAGATGTAGTGCACCGGCAGGCGGTGGCGGATCACGGTGTCGATCAACGCGCCCGGGTGCGTGGCCTCGTCGACCTTGGTGAAGATGCAACCCGCCAGCGCATGGCCCTGGCGGTAGGCGTGCACCACCTCGTTGAGCGTGTCGCCGTGGCTGGTGGCGTTGAGCAGCAGCAGCCGCTTCACCGGCCGCTGGCTGCTGCCCAGCATGGCGATCTGCTCGGGCACGGCGCGGTCGCGCTGGCTCATGCCGACGGTGTCGATGAGCACCATGTGGCGGTCGCGCAGGTCGTGCAGCACCAGCTGCAGGTCGGCCGCGTCCTTCACGGCATGCACCGGCACGTTGAGGATCTGGCCGTAGATGCGCAGCTGCTCGTAGGCGCCGATGCGGTAGCTGTCGGTGGTGACGAGCGCGAGCTTTTCGGCGCCGAAGCGCATCACGCAGCGCGCCGCCAGCTTGGCGGTGGTGGTGGTCTTGCCGACGCCGGTCGGGCCCATCAAGGCATAGACGCCGCCCTGCGCGAACAGCGCGTCTTCGTCTTCATGCACCGGCACCGCGCGCACGAGTTCGGAACGCACGAAGGCCATGCCGTCGGCATAGCTCTGGCCCGTGGGCAGCTTCTCGAGCATGGCCTTCGACAGGCGCGCGCTGAAGCCGGCGCCCAGCAGCGTGCGCAGCAGGCGACCGCGCACGGGGTCGCGGCGCTGGCTGTCGCTCCAGACCACGCTGGCGAGCTGTTCCTCGATCATGCCGCGCATCGAATGGAGTTCGCTGAGCACGGTGGGGTCGGCGGGTGCGGCCGTGGCAGGCGCGACCGCGGGCACCGCGGCCTGCACCGTCTCCTGCACGTCGCCCTCGGCCATGGCGACGATCTCGACGCCTTGCGCCGTGGCGCGGTGCGTGAGCACGATGGCCTCGGCGCCGAGCGATTCGCGCACCAGGCGCAGGGCCTCGCGGCCGGTGGCGGCGACGAATTTGCGTGCGGTGGTGCGCACGTCGGTCTGGGGATTCAAACGGCTCGTCCTCCAATGGCGGCGGTGATCTTGATGGTCCGGGCGTCAGGGATCTCGGCGTGCGAGAGCACCTTGAGCTGCGGCAGGCTGCGCCGCAAAAAGCGCGACAGCAGCACGCGCAGCGCGTGCTGCACGACGAGCACCGGCGCCAGCCCCATCTGCTCCTGGCGCACCATGGCGGCCTGCGCCTGCTTGAGCAGGTTGTCGGCAATGCCCGGCTCGATGCCGCTGCTGTTGTTCAGGGCCTGCTGCAGCACGCTGTCGAGCGAGCCGTCCAGGCCGATCACCTGCATCTCCTCGTCGCCCGGGAACAGCTGCTGCGTGATGGCGCGGCCCAGCGCCAGGCGCGTGAGCGTGGTGAGCTCGGTCGGGTCTTTCACCGTGGGCGCGTGCTCGGCCATCACGTCGAGGATGGTGCGCATGTCGCGGATCGGCACCTCTTCGTCGAGCAGGTTCTGCAGCACCTTGTGCAGCGTGCTCAGCGACAGCACCTTGGGCACCAGGTCTTCCGTGAGCTTGGGCGCGGTCTTGGCGATCTGGTCGAGCAGCTGCTGCACTTCCTGGCGGCCCAGCAGCTCGGCCGCGTGGGTGTGGATCAGGTGGTTCAGGTGCGTGGCCATCACGGTGCAGGCATCGACCACGGTGTAGCCGTACACCTGCGCCTGCTGGCGCAGGCTGGCGTCGATCCAGGTGGCCTCCAGGCCGAAGGCCGGGTCGCGCGTGGGCGTGCCGGTCAGCGTGCCCGTCACCTGGCCGGGGTTGATCGCCATCCACTGGTTGGGAAAAGCTTCGCCGCGGCCGATCTCCACGTCCTTCAGGCTGATGACGTAGGCGTTGGGCTTGATCTCCAGGTTGTCGCGGATGTGGACCACCGGCACGAGAAAGCCCAGCTCCTGCGCGATCTTCTTGCGGATGCTCTTGATGCGGCCCAGCAGCTCGCCCTGCTGCGACTGGTCCACCAGCGGGATCAGCCGGTAGCCGACCTGCATGCCCAGCGGATCGACCATGGCCACGTCGTCCCAGGTGGCTTCGGCCTGCTCGGCCGAGGCGGGCACGCCCGCCCCTTGCGTGGCGGCGGCAGCGGCAGCCTGCTGCGCGGCCGCCTGCGGCTTGCGCTGCACCAGCCGCTTGCCGAGCCACACCAGGCCGCCCGCGATCAGCAGGAAGGCCAGGTTCGGCATGCCGGGGATCATGCCCAGCAGGCCGACGATGCCGGCCGTGAGGAACAGCACCTGCGGGTTGGAAAAGAGCTGGCCCGTCAGCTGGCTGCCCACGTCTTCGTCGGTGGTCACGCGCGAGACGATCACGCCGGCGGCGGTGGAGATCACCAGCGCCGGAATCTGCGCCACCAGACCGTCGCCGATGGCCAGCAGCGTGTAGGTCTTGCCGGCCGTGGAGAAGTCGAGCCCGTGCTGCAGCATGCCGACCACGAGCCCGCCGATGATGTTGATCACCATGATGAGCAGGCCCGCGATCGCGTCGCCGCGCACGAACTTGCTGGCGCCGTCCATCGAGCCGTAGAAGTCGGCCTCCTGCGCCACCTCGGCGCGGCGCTTGCGGGCGATCTCCTCGCCGATCAGGCCGGCGTTGAGGTCGGCGTCGATCGCCATCTGCTTGCCCGGCATCGCGTCGAGCATGAAGCGCGCGCCCACCTCGGCGATGCGGCCCGCGCCCTTGGTGATCACCATGAAGTTGATGAGCACGAGGATGATGAACACCATCACGCCCACTGCGAAGTTGCCGCCCACCAGGAAGTGGCCGAAGGCCTCGATCACCTTGCCGGCCGCGTCGGGCCCGGTGTGGCCGTGCATGAGCACCACGCGCGTGGAGGCCACGTTGAGCGACAGGCGCAGCAGGGTCGAGAACAGCAGCACCGCCGGGAAGGCCGCGAAGTCCAGCGCCTTCATGGTGTACATGCTCACCAGCAGCACCATCACCGACAGCGCGATGTTGAAGGTGAACAGCAGGTCGAGCAGGAAGGGCGGCAGCGGCAGCACCATCATGCTCAGGATGAGGATGATGAGGATCGGGCCCGCCAGCCCCTTGAACTGCGAGCCGGAGAAGATCCGCGCCGGCAGGCGCATCAGGTCGTTCAGTCCGTTCATGCGAGCGCCGGCGAGTACTGGAGGTCGGCCGGCACCGGCAGGTCGGTCGGCGTGCGCGGCGCCTCGCCGCCTTCGCTGTTCCAGCGCTTGAGCTGGTACACCCAGGCCAGCACCTCGGCCACGGCGGTGTACAGCCCGGCCGGAATCTCTTCGCCCAGCTTCGTGTGGCGGTACAGCGCGCGCGTGAGCGGCGGCGCCTCCAGGATCGCGACCTTGTGTTCCTTCGCCATCTCGCGGATGCGCGCGGCCACCAGCTCGGTGCCCTTGGCGACCACGCGCGGGGCGCGCATGTCGCTGTCCAGGTACTGCAGCGCGACGGCGAAGTGCGTCGGGTTGGTGAGCACGATGTCGGCCTTGGGCACCTCGGCCATCATGCGGCGGCGTGCCATCTGCTGCTGTTGCCGGCGGATCTGCGCCTTGATGTGCGGATCGCCTTCGCTTTCCTTGTGCTCCTGGCGCACGTCCTCGCGCGACATGCGCAGCTTGCGGTAGTAGTTCCAGAGTTGAAACGGCACGTCGACGAGCGCGACGAGGAAGAGCGTGGCGGCGATCAGCGCGCAGTGCTTGGCCACCAGCACCAGTGCATGCGGCAGCGCCTCGTGCGCGGGCTGCGACATGAGCGCCATCACGGCCTCGATGTCGTCCACGATGACCCACCACGCCACACCGCCGATCAGCGCCGACTTGGCCAGCGCCTTCACGAGCTCGGCCAACGCCTGCGCCGAGACCATGCGGCCGATGCCGGCCAGGGGGTTGAGCTTGCCGAAGTTCGGTGCAACGGCCTTGCCGGAGAACATCCAGCCGCCGAGCATCAGCGGCGCCGCCACGGCCGCGACGACCATCATGGCGAACAGCGGCCCGATGGCCATGAGTGCATGCAGCACCATGAGCCCGCTCTGCGAGAGCATGTGCGCGGGATCGAAGGCGCTGGCGCGTTCGAACTGCAGGCCGCGGCGCAGCGCGCCGCTCAGGCTCGCGCCGAGCGACTCGGCCGCCAGCCACAGGCCGGCGCTCGCGGTGGCGAGCATGACGAAGGTGGTGAGCTCGCGCGAACGGGCCACGTTGCCCTCCTCGCGCGCCTTCTCCAGGCGCCGCTCGGAGGCGGGTTCCGTTTTCTCGAGATCGCTTTCCTCAGCCATTCATGCTCCGAACCAGCACTGGCGAAGTACGCCTTGCCCAGAACCAAATTATTGGATCCGGTGGTGCGGAACAATCTGCCGATCAGGGCCGGTATCGCCCTGCAATTCGGCCAATCAAGCAGGCTGCAAGCGGCTCAGAAACCCAGGCTTTCGAGCAGGTCGTCGACCTGCGCCTGATCGGTCACGGCGTCGGGGTTGCCGGGCTTGACCTGCGGTCCGTTCTGCAGGCTCTGCACGGCCTCGTGGCGCTTCTCGGGCGGCGAGTTGTCGATCAGCACCTGCAGCAGCTGCGTCTCGACGTCGTTGACGACTTCCATCATCTTCTTGATGACCTGGCCCGTGAGGTCCTGGAAGTCCTGCGCCATCAGGATCTCCATGAGCTGCGTGTTGATGGCGCTGGCGCGCTGGGGCACGTCGTTCAGGTAGCCGCGCGTGTCCAGCACGAGCTCGCGCGCCTGGTCGAGTTCGATCGGGTTCTCGAACCACTGGTCCCAGCGCCGCGTCAGGGCCTTGGCGTCGGTGGCCAGGGCTTCCTGCAGCGGCTGCGCCACGTCGATGGCGTTGAGTGCGCGGTGCGCCGCGCGTTCGGTGGTGGCCGCCACGTAGTTGAGGCGATCGCGTGCATCGGGGATGGCCTGCGCGGCCTTGGCCACCTGCTTGTCCAGGCCCAGCTCGCGCAGGCCTTCGCGCAGCTGGCGCGTGAGGTGGCCGATGCGGCCCAGCAGTTCCTCGGTGGTGTTGTTGGTGGCGTCTGCCGCGCCGGCGGTGTCCTGGCTCATGCCTTGGCCAGCTTCTCGAAGATCTTGGTGATCTTCTCTTCCAGCGTCGCCGCGGTGAAAGGCTTCACCACGTAGCCGTTGGCGCCGGCCTGCGCGGCCGCGACGATGTTTTCCTTCTTGGCCTCGGCCGTGACCATCAGCACCGGCAGCGTCTTCAGCTCGGGGTCGGCGCGGATGGTCTGCAGCATGGTCAGGCCGTCCATGTTGGGCATGTTCCAGTCGGACACCACGAAGCCGAAGCTGCCGCCGCGCAGCTTCTCCAGGCCGGCCACGCCGTCCTCGGCCTCGTCGACGTTGAGGAACTCCAGTTCCTTCAACAGGTTGCGCACGATGCGCCGCATGGTCGGGAAGTCATCCACCACCAGGATCTTGATGCTCTTGTCGATCACGATTTTTTCCAGCTCCACAGGTCGTTGTTCAAACTCGTCATACCCGGTTCGCACGTTCACCGAACGTGCGAAGGTGCGCCATCACGCGGCGACTGATCTCGTTCAGCGGCGACACCTCGTCCACCGCGCCCAGCGCCACCGCTTCGCGCGGCATGCCGAAGACCACGCAGCTGGCCTCGTCCTGCGCCAGCGTGTGCGCGCCCGCGCGCCGCATGCGCAGCAGGCCCTCGGCGCCGTCCTTGCCCATGCCGGTGAGGATGATCCCGATGGCGTTCTTGCCCGCGTGCTTGGCCGCCGAATCGAACAGCACGTCGATCGACGGCCGGTGGCGGTTCACGGGCGGCTCCTGGTCCAGATGCGCCACGTAGTTGGCGCCGCTGCGCGCCAGCGACAGGTGAAAGCCGCCCGGCGCGATGTAGGCATGGCCCGGCAGCACGCGCTCGCCCTGCTCCGCCTCCTTCACGCGGATGCGGCACAGGCCGTCCAGCCGCTGCGCGAAGGAGCGCGTGAAGCCGGCCGGCATGTGCTGCGCGATGAGCACCGCGGGCGCATCGGGCGGCAGCGGCTGCAGCACCTCGCGGATGGCCTCGGTGCCGCCGGTGGAGGCGCCGATGATGAGCAGCTTCTCGGTGCTCAGCAGCGGGCTGCGCAGCAGCGCCTCGGGCGCCGCCTCGTGGGCGGGCCGCGTCGCCGTGGCCGCTGGGCGCGCAGGCAGCAACCGCGCACTGGCGGCCGTGCGGATCTTGCCGGCGATGAGCTCGGTGTAGTTGAGCAGGCCGTCGCGCACGCCCAGGCGCGGCTTGGTCACGAAGTCGATGGCGCCCAGCTCCAGCGCGCGCAGCGCGATCTCCGAGCCGCGCTCGGTGAGCGAGGACACCATGACCACCGGCATCGGCCGCAGGCGCATGAGCTTCTCGAGAAACTCCAGGCCGTCCATGCGCGGCATTTCCACGTCGAGCGTGAGCACGTCGGGGTTCGTCACCTTGATGAGGTCGCGCGCCACCAGCGGGTCGGCCGCGGTGCCGACCACGGTCATGTCGCTCTGGCTGTTGATGATCTCGCTCATCACGCTGCGGATCAGCGCCGAATCGTCGACGCAGAGCACCTTGATCTTTTTCTTGCTTGGCAGGCTCACCGGCTTCCTTTGGTTCTGTCGATCTCGTGCGGCGCGGCGGGCACCGACAGCCGGCGCAGCAGCTCGCCTTCGTCGCGGCGCACCCGCAGCACCTCGGTCTGCGCGCGCAGGCGGCGCACCACGGCCTTGCCGCTCTCGGGCAGGAAGCACACGCGGCGCGCGTGCGGTCCGCGCAGGTCCTGCGCCGCCACTTCGATGCGTTCCGCCTCCAGGTAGCGCAGCACGAAGTCGGCGTTGCGGTCGCCGATGTTGAGCGTGGTCATGCCGGCCAGCACGGCGCCGCCGCCGAACACCTTGGCCTGCAGCCGCTCGCGCCGCGCGCCCGCGCGCACCAGTTCGCGCACCAGCACGTCCATGGCGAAGGCGCCGTAGCGCATCGAGCCGCCACCGGGCTCGCCGTCGTCGGGCAGCATGAAGTGGTTCATGCCGGCCACGCCCGCCTGCGCGTCGTGCAGGCAGGCGGCCACGCAAGAGCCGAGCACGGTGCTCAGCACGGTGTGGTCGGTGGTCACGTAGTACTCGGAGGGCAGCAGCTTGACGGCCATGCGCCCGACATCGCGGTCGAAGTAGTGGTGGCTCGCCAGGCTCATGCGAGGCCCGGCGTGCGCGACAGCTCGTACACCGTCTGCCCCAGCGGGCGGAAGGCCGGGTTGACGAGCGAGGCGTTCTCGGAATGCCCGGCGAACAGCAGGCCGCCCGGCTTGAGCAGCGGCGCGAAGCGGTCGAGCACCTTCTTCTGCGTCGGCTTGTCGAAATAGATCATCACGTTGCGGCAGAAGATCGCGTCCACCGGCTCCTTCACCGACCAGGCGCTGTCCAGCAGGTTCACGCGCGAGAACTTCACCAGCGTGGCCACTTCGGGGCGCACGCGCACCTTGCCGGCGTTGGTGCCGGTGCCCTTGTTGAAGAAGCGCCGTAGCCGCTCGGGCGACAGGCGCCGCACCTGCTCGGTGGTGAAGACGCCGGTGGCGGCCTTGGCCAGCACCGCCGTGTCGATGTCGCTGGCGATGACGCGGGCCGAGCCCGCGCGCTCGCCCAGCGCTTCCATCAGCGTGATGGCGATCGAGTACGGCTCCTCGCCCGTCGAGGCGGCGGCGCACCACACGGTGACCGGGCCCGGCCGCTTGCGCACATGGTCGGCCAGCGTGGGAAAGTGGTGCGCCTCGCGAAAGAACGAGGTCAGGTTGGTGGTGAGCGCGTTGATGAACAGCTGCCACTCGTCGCCGTCGTGGCGCGCCTCGAGCTGGTCCAGGTACGGCGCGAACGCCGGCAGCTGCAGCTCGCGCAGGCGCCGCGACAGCCGGCTGTACACCATCTGCCGCTTCTGCTCGCCCAGGGCGATGCCGGCGCGGCGATGGATGAGGGTCCGGATTCTGGAGAAGTCGTGGTCGGTAAAGTGGAACTCGGTCGTCACAGCCAGCCTGGAAGCGTGACTTTCAATGGTCACGGAAACCACCGTTTCCAATCGGCCGATCAGACGCGCAAAAGCCTTGCATTTCCGGGGGTCAGGCAGGCGGTGCGGTCACGGCCGGGCCGGCGTCGAGCGCCCACACCAGCGCCGACAGCTGCGCGGCATTGACCTGCGCGGCGCTCAGGAAGAGCGCCTCCGACAGGCGCGCCGCACGGCCGTCGTCGGTCTCGCAGCTTTCGGCCAGCGCCACGAAGGGGCCGTAGACGCCGCTGCGCGACAGAATCGCCTGCTGCACCGCTTCAGTGAGCTGCACCTTGCGCAGCACGCCTTCCATCGGCACGCCCAGCAGCTGATCGAGCAGCGAGAACATGCCGGCAACGAACAGGTTGTCGGCCTCGCTGGGTGGCAGCATGCCCTGCCCCATCAGCTCGACGAAACGCCCGCGCAGGATGGCCTTCTTCATCATGAAGGGCGAGCTGACCTTGTTGCTGGTGGCCAGCAGCAGCGACAGCCAGCGGTACAGCGGCGAGTAGCCGAGCATGGCGACGGCATGGCGCAGCGAGTGGATCTCCACCGCCAGCCCGACCGAGGGCGAGTTGATGTAGCGCAGCAGCCGGTAGGTGAGCGCGGCGTCGTGCTTGAGCGCGCCCTCGATGGCGCGCACGTCCTCGTTGCGCAGGATCATCTGCATCAGGTGCACGATGAGCTGCGACTCGGGCTGCAGCGCATCGGCGCTGTCGCGCGCCGGTGGCAGGCGCACGGCGCCGTCGACGAACACTTGCACGCCGCGCGCGGCGCAGGCCTCGAACTCGGCCCAGTTCGCCACGCGCGCGGCGATGGGCGCCGGGCCGGCGGGCGACACGTCCGCCAGCTGGGAGGGCAACACCTCGCGGTGCGTGACGATGGTGCGCAGCTCGTCGTCGTCCGGCAGCGCGACGCCGCCGCACAGCATGAAGCCGAAGCCCTGCTCGCGCAGGAACAGCAGGATGGAGCGCATGTCGGCGTCCATCAACTCGTCGGCCTTCATGCACAGCACGACGTTGCGCGGCGGCAGCGACTGCAGCTCGCTCTGGAACAGCGCATCGACCGTGACGTCGACGAACACCATCTGCCCGCCCAGCAGCCAGCCGTGGCCGCCGGGGTTCAGGTGCAGGCCCAGCGTGTCCATGAGCGCCTTGACGCCGGCTGCCGCACCCGCGTCGGTGCCCTGCCCGGCTGCGCGCCAGGCCATGCGGTAGCCGACCACGCGGCGCTTGCCGTCGAGCAGCATGGCGTAGGCCACGTGGCCGTCGGCGCCCACGGCGGGCGTGATGGCGGGCGTTGCGTCGGCTTGCGCGCCGTTGCCTTCGACGCCGGGGCGCCGGAAGAAATCGAACCTCATGCGGCCGTCCCTCGCGTCGGGATCAGGACGCCAATGCGTCGGTGCGGCGCGCGGCGCCCGCCAGGGCCGCCGCGCTGGCGGCCTGTGCGCGCTGGATGCGCGGCATCGCGCCCACGTCGACGATGAAGGCCACGCTGCCGTCGCCCACGATGGTGGCGGCCGAAATGCCGGGCACCTTGCGGTAGTTGGTCTCCAGGTTCTTCACCACCACCTGGTGCTGGCCGAGCAGCTCGTCGACCAGCAGCGCGAAGCGGCTGTCGTCGGCCTGCACGATCACCAGGATGCCCTGCGTGGGCTGCGTCTGCGCGCCGGCCACGTCGAACACGCGGTGCAGCTCGATGAGCGGCAGGTACTCGCCGCGCACGCGGATCACATGGCCGTCGGCGGTGATCGAATGCAGGTGCTCGGGCAGCGGCTGCAGCGACTCGATGACGTAGCTCAGCGGCAGGATGTACGCCTCGCTGCCCACGCGCACCGACATGCCGTTGAGGATGGCCAGCGTGAGCGGCAGCACGATGCGCGTGGACGTGCCCTGGCCGCCGCGCGAATGGATCTCCACATGGCCGCCCATCTCCTGGATGTTGCGCTTGACCACGTCCATGCCCACGCCGCGCCCCGAGATGTCGGTCACCTGCTCGGCCGTGGAGAAGCCGGGCGCGAAGATCAGCTGCCACACCTCCTCGTCGGGCATGGCGTCGCTCACCGGCAGGCCCTGCTGGCGCGCCTTGTCGAGGATGCGCTCGCGGTTCAGGCCCGCGCCGTCGTCGCTCACCTCGATCACGATGTTGCCGCCGTGGTGCTGTGCCGACAGCAGCAGCTGGCCGGTGGCGTCCTTGCCCTTGGCCAGGCGCACCTCGGGGGCCTCGATGCCGTGGTCCAGGCTGTTGCGCACTAGGTGCGTGAGCGGATCGACGATGCGTTCGATGAGCCCCTTGTCGAGCTCGGTCTCCTTGCCGTAGGTGTCCAGGCGCACCTGCTTGCCGAGCTTGGCGCTCACGTCGCGGATCACGCGCGGGAAGCGACTGAACACGTAGTCCATCGGCATCATGCGGATGGACATCACCGACTCCTGCAGGTCGCGCGCATTGCGCTCCAGGTGGCCCAGGCCGCTCAGGAAGCGCTCGTAGGCCACGGGGTCGAGCACGGTCGCGGCCTGCGTGAGCATCGACTGCGTAATGACGAGCTCGCCCACGAGGTTGATGAGCTGGTCGACCTTCTCGACGTCGACGCGGATGGAGCTGGATTCCTTGGCGCTGGCGGGCGCAGCCGCGGCCGGCGCGGGGGCTGGTGCGGCGGGCGGTGGCACCACCGGCTCGGCGATGGCGGCCACGGGCGCGGCCTCCTGCGCCGCTTCTTGCGTCACCTCGTGCGTGATGTCGATCTGCGATTCGTCGATGACGAAGCAGCACACGGCCACGATGTCGTCGGGGTCGCAGGTGGTGGCCAGCCGCACGGTCAGCTGGTCGTTGCTGCGCGTGCGCGTCAGCACGGTGCCCAGGTTGGCCAGCTCGCCGGCGAGCAGCTCGCATTCGCTGTCGGACAGGCGCGCGAAGCGCACGACCAGCACGCCGTCGCCGCTGCTGCCTTCATCGGCCGGCGCAGCGGCTTGCACGACAGGCGCCGGTGCGGGCGCGGGTGCCGGCACGGGCGCGGCAGCATTGTTCTCCATCGCCAGCTGCTGCAGCACGCCGCAGATGTGGGCGACCCTCTCGGCGTCCGGCTCCTTGCCGGCCTGGTAGGCGGTGAGTTGTTCTTGCAAGGCGTCCTTCGTTTCCAGAAAGGCATCGATCATCGGAGCGCTCAGGTGCAGCTGCCCGTGGCGGGCCCTGTCCAGCAGCGTTTCGAGCACGTGCGTGGTGTGGGTCAAGGCGGTGAAACCGAACGTGGCCGCGCCGCCCTTGATGGAATGCGCCGCGCGGAAGATGGCGTTGAGCTGCTCGCCGTCGGGCGCCTCGACGTCGAGGTCGAGCAAGAGCTGCTCCATCTCCGCCAGCAGCTCGATGGCTTCGACGAAGAAGGCCTGGGTGAATTGACTGAGGTCCATCTGTGGTGCTCCGGGGCCCGCACTCTCGCGCGCGGCCGCTTCCTTGTTCTTGTTATCCCGCCGTGTGTCCCGCCGCGGTGCGCGCCTGCGCGGCCGGTGGCGGCAGGCCGATGCGCGTGGCGCCGGCGTCGTTGCTGTTCTCGCGCTCGATGCGCTCCTGCGTGCGGTGGTTCAGCAGGATGATGCTGATGCGGCGGTTGATGGGGTTGCGCGGGTCGGCGCGGTCCAGGTGCATGCTGTCGGCCAGGCCGATCACGCGCAGCACCTTGTCCTCGGTCATGCCGCCCGTGACCAGCTCGCGGCGCGAGGCATTGGCGCGGTCGGCCGAGAGCTCCCAGTTGCCGTACGAACGGTCGTTGGTGTAGACGATGGCGTCGGTGTGGCCCGACAGCGTGAGCTTGTTCGGCAGGCCGTTGAGCACCGGCGCCAGCTCGCGAAGAATGGCGCGCATGTGCGGCACCACGCGGGCGCTGGCCAGCTCGAACATCGGGCGGTTCTCGCTGTCCACGATCTGCAGGCGCAGGCCTTCGGTGGTGATGTCGATGAGGATCTGCGAGCGGAACTGTTGGAACACCGGGCTCTTCTCGATCAGCTCGTCGAGCTTCTTCTTCGTCTCGGCCAGGCGGCTGGCGTCGGCCGCGTCTTCGCTGTCGGCCTCGGTGTGGCGCACCTCGCCCTCGGCATGCATCACGTCGGCGCCGCCGCCGGGAATCATGCTGGTGCTCATGCTGCTCTTGTCGCCGCCGGCCAGCGCCACGCGCAGCGGCATGCGAAAGTGCTCGGCAATGCCTTCGCGCTGCTTGGGGCTGGAGATCGACAGCAGCCACATCACGAGGAAGAAGGCCATCATGGCCGTCATGAAGTCGGCGTAGGCGATCTTCCAGCCGCCGCCCGCATGGCCGCCGCCGTGCCCGCCGCCGTGGGCGCGCTTGATGATGATGCGGGGCTTCGCGTCGCTCATGGCCGTCGGGGAATCAGCGTGCCTTGACTTCGCGCACGTGGTCGTCCAGCTCGGTGAACGAGGGGCGCTCGGTCGAGAACAGCACCTTGCGGCCGAACTCCACGGCCAGCTGCGGCGCGTAGCCGTTCAGGCTGGCCAGCAGCGTGACCTTGGCGCACTGGTAGATCTTCATGCCCTCCTCGACCTTCTGCTCGATCAGCGAGGCCAGCGGCGACACGAAGCCGTAGGCCAGCAGCACGCCCAGGAAGGTGCCGACCATGGCGTGCGCGATGAGCGCGCCCATCTCCGACGGCGGCAGGTGCGCCGAGCCCAGCGCATGCACCACGCCCATCACGGCCGCGACGATGCCCAGCGCGGGCAGTGCGTCGCCCACGCGCGAGAGGCTGTGGCCGGGCACGGCGGCCTCGTGGCGGATGGTGTCGATCTCGTGGTCCATGAGGGCCTCGATCTCGTGCGCGTCGGTGTTGCCGCTGATGACCAGGCGCAGGTAGTCGCACAGGAACACGGTGATGCCCTCGTGCGCCAGGATGGTCGGGTAGCGGCCGAAGATCTCGCTTTGCTCCGGCGCTTCCACGTCGGACTCGAGCTTCATCATGCCCTCCTTGCGGGCCTTGGCGAGCAGCTCGTACAGGAGCGCCAGAAGGTCCATGTAAAGCTGGCGGTTGTGCTTCGAGGAACGCAGCAGGAGCGGCAGCTCCCGGATGGTCGCCTTGATGGTCTTGCCGTTGTTGCCCGCGATGAACGCGCCGAGCGCGGAGCCGCCGATCATGAGCAGCTCCACGGGCTGGAACAGCACGCCGAAATGCCCACCCATGAGGCCGTAGCCGCCGAAGACGGCGCCGATCACCACCAGATATCCCACCAGAACCAGCACGCGCTTCCCCTATGCCCTGAGGCGTCCAAAACAAAAAACCCGCGCCGGGCGCCGGGGCACTTTCACGAGACGGCGCCGCCGATGTCGAGCACCGGGCCGCCGGCAATGAGGCCGCCGCGGCGCACCGGTTCGAGCTTGGGCTTGCGCGCCTTGCCCGCGCGCGAGGGCGGGCGGCACAGCACGCACACATAGCCGTGCTTGTGGTCGTGGGCATGCGCCACGAAGTGGCCGCCGCAGCGGCTGCACGGGCTCAGCTGCAGCATGTCGCTGTCGAAGAAACGCACCATGGTCTCGGCGCGCGTGAAGTCGAGCACGACCTCGCTGCCCTGCGACTCGACCTGCTCGGCGTACAGGCGATAGGCCTTGATGAGCGCGGGCAGCTCGCCCTCGCCGGCCTCGTCGCGCATGAAGCGGTAGATGTTGTAGAACATCGACGAGTGGATGTTGGCCAGCCAGGTCATGTACCAGTCGGTGGAGAACGGCAGCAGGCCCTTGGGCGGCGAGACGCCCTTGAGTTCCTTGTACAGGCGGATCAACCGCTCGCGGCTGAGCGCGACCACGGCCTCCAGGAACTGCAGGCGGGCACCCAGGCCGATCAGCTCGACCGCGAGCTGCACCTGCCGGACCTCGCCCAGGATGCTCTTGGCAGTCATGCGCTGGCCGAACCTGCTTTGCGCATCTGCGGCTGGGCTTGGGCCTGTGCCTGGCGCGCGCTCATCAGGATCGACATGTGGGCCTGCTGCAGCGCGGGCTCCTTGCCCTCGCCGACCACCGCGAACATCGGCCGGTCGTCCAGGCGGAAGCTGCACAGCAGGAAGTTGGACGCGGCCAGCTTCACGATCTGGCTGAGCGACATGTTCATGAGCAGATCGGCCAGCTCGCGCCCCACGCCGAGACGGAACATGGCTTCCGCCCGGTCCCGCTTCACGAGCTTCTGCGCGAGCAGCATGTAGGCCAGATTGATCTCGCCGATTTCCTTCGAAATCACGCCGCCTGCGTTGACATTGCAATTTTCCACGTCTACTTCCATTTCCGATTCCATGTCGACTCCGCACGTCCATCCAACATGTATACATTATATACACACTTATTTACACTTCGAAGACAAAGTAGACCAAAAAGTAAAAGGGTTTTGACGCAGTTTCCGACGGAAGGCTTCAGGCCTCCCTCTGAGGAAGCGGTTTCAGTCCTGGCACCGGCGCGCGGTCACGGAGCGCAAGCAATTGTTACGAGCGTGCGTATTCCTGCAATTGGCAATCCCCTCGCCAATTGAATTTACAAAGACTATCGAGCGCAGCCGAGCATTAATCGGCGGCTTTATTCAGGGTCTTTCAATAGGTCAATGACTTTCCATAGAACAACCGCCGATCAAGGCGCCGCCGCCTCGGCGCCGCCTTCCAGCCGGTGAATCCAGGCCATCACTTCCGCGACCGCCTGGTACAGCTGCGGCGGGATCTGGCGGTCGAGGTCGATCTGCATCAACAGCTTCACGAGGTCGGCCGACGCATGCACATACAGCCCGTGCGCGCGCGCCTCGCGCAGGATCGATTCGGCCACCACGCCGTAGCCCTTGGCGACGACGACGGGGGCCTTGCGCGTGTCCGCATGCGAGAGCACGACGGCGCTGTGGCGGTTGCGAAGGTCATCGGTCATGCCGCCGCCTTCTCCGTGACCTGCAACTGCTGCAGTTGAAGCCCGACAGCCTCGAAGCGTTGCGCGAGCCGGCCGGCGTCGCTGCGCAGGCGGGCCACGGTGGCGTGCTCGCGCGCCTGCAGCTGCGCCTGCACGGTCGGGCCGCTGAGGCTCAGGCGCAGGTCGACTTCGCCCAGGCGTGGCAGCACGAGCGACACGGTGGTCGACCAGCGGCGCGCGGCTTCTTCCTCGGCGGGTTCGCCTTCGCGTGCGCTTGGGTTGGCGGGCTCTTCCTCGATGGTCCACGCCATCGGCACCTCGGGCCAGGCGTGGCCGCTCCAGCGGAAGGCGGCGCTGGCCAGCAGGTCGAGCTGCTGGTGCACGACAGTGACGGCTTGCGGATGGATCACTTCAGTGCTGCGCGGGGCCGGCGTGCTGGCGAGGTCAACCGCAGCGCGTGCGTGTTCTGCGAGGCGGGGCGCGGGCATTTCCGGCACGGCATCGGAGAGGCCGTAGGCCGCCTGCACGCGCGCTGCATCCGGTGCGGGCGCGGCGGCGGTTTCGCTGCGCGCGACCCCACGCGGAGCTTGTGCGATCTCTGCTTGGGGCGCGTCGGCCTGCGGGGCCTGCGCCGGTGCATTCGGCGCGGGCGGCGTCGCAACATCGACCGCAGCCAACGCCGTCGCCGCAGCCACCACGCCCTGCCCTGCCGCCGCCGTTGTCGTCGTCATCGCCACCATCACCGGACTCGCCCAGCGCGCCTGCGGCTCCCGCGCCATCTGCGCGAGCGTGCGCGTGCCGGCCGCGAATTCGGCCAGGTGCGATTCGTAAAACAGCCCGCTGTCCGCCACCGTCTGCGCCAGCGTGCCCGCGAGTGCTGCGGTGCTCGTTCCCTGGCGCGCGACGGGCAGCAGCAACGGCGCCTCGCCCCGCACCGGCCCCGGCGCGGCCTGCAGGTCGGCCAGCACCGCGCCGATCACGCGCGCGGCCAGCGACAGGCGGGTGTCGATCGAAGGCGGCGCGCCGCCGGCGGAAGGCGCAGCCACCTCGCCACCGGACGCGCCCGAGGGCACCAGCCGGTCCAGCGCCGCGCGCGACGGCAGGCGCACGTCGTTCGCCGTCTTCGGCACGGCCACCGCCGCACCGGGCGCGCCCACCGTGGTCTCCGGCCGCAGGCCGAGCAGGTCGAGCGGCGGCGTCAGGCGCGCGGCCCTCAGTGCATCGATCAGTCCGGTGAGTCCCAGCATGGCCACGGTGGTGTCGTCCTGTCGGCGTGCGTCAGTGCGCGAGGCCGTAGGCCTTGCCCAGGTTCTTCTGGTGGTTGAGCGAATCCATGCGGCGGATCAGGTCGTCGAGTTGCGGCTTGATGAGCCCCGACAGCTCGGCCTGCTCGGTGCAGATGCGTTCGAGCAGGCGCAGCACGAGATCGCGCTGCGCGGGCTCCAGCGACGCCAGCGGCTGGATCGCCTTCAGGCGCTCGACCGACGCCGAGCACCGCGCTTCCAGCTCGGGCAGCTGCCCCCATTCCTTGGCACGGGCCAGCGCCAGCATCGTCGAGATGCACGCGGCCAGCTGCTCGTAGCAATGAACGATCTCGCTGCGCACGGCCATCTGTTCCTGCCCCCAGGTCACGCTCTGCATCATCAGTTGGAGGGCCTGTCGTCGATCTCGCGCCAGGCGGACGCCAGGTGGTCGAGCAGGCGGTCGGCCTCGTCCAGCGCCTGCACGTCGTTGCGCAGGTTGGCCAGCAGCAGGCGTTGCACCACGTAGTCGTACAGCGACGAGAGGTTGCCGACGATGTCGCCGCCGGCCTCGCCGGCCGCTTCGGCATCGAGGCTGGCCTTCAGGCCGTTGTCGACGATGTTGATGGCCTTCGAAATCGCCTGCCCCTTGGCGCCGATGTCGCCGGCCGTCATGTGCAGGCGCGCCGCGCCGATGGCGGTCTTCGCGCCGTCGAACAGCATGTGGATCAGTTGCAGCGGCGACGCGCTCATGGCGCGCGTCTCCACGCCGACGCGCGCGTAGACGCCGGCACCGGTGCGGGAGTGGTGAGAGCTGTACATGTCGCGTCCTGTCCTCAGCCCTTGCTGGCGTTCATCGCATCGAACTGCTGCGCGAGGTATTTCAGCGTGCCGTTCATCTTGTTCATTGCCACGTCCAGCTGCACGAACTGCTTGCGATAGCGCTCCACCGTCGCGTCGGCACGCTCCTTCATCGCGGTGTACTGGGTGTCGAGCTGCTTGAGCGAGCTCGTCACGCCGTCGGTGGCGACCTTGAGCGCGCCCTTGGTGCCGGTGAGGTCGTCGACCAGCGCCGTCAGCTGCTTGCCGTAGCCGGCGGTGCTGCCGGTGCCGCTGGAGAACAGCTTCGCCACGCCCTCCAGGTTGGTGTCGATGGCCTTGTCGAGCTTGTCGTTGTCGATCGCCAGCGTGCCGTCCTTCTGGAACGAGATGCCGATGGACGTGAGCACCTTCAGGTCGTTCGGGCCGCCCACCTGCGGTGCGACCAGCGCCTGGCGGATGCGCGTCTGCAGGTTGCGCAAGGTCGAGTCGCCCACCAGCGGCGCGGCGGCCTTGGCGTCGGTGTCGAAGGCCGTGAGCGACTTCGCGGTGCTCTGCAGCGCGTTGTAGGCCTTCACGAAATCGGTGATGGCCGTCTTCACCGACGCCGTGTTGGCCTTCATCACCAGGTTGAGCTTGCCGGTCTGCACCAGCGTGAGCGTGGTGCCCTGGATGGCGTCGGTCACCGAGTTGCTCGTGCTGGTGACGGCGATGTTGTTGACGGTGAGCTTGGCGTTCTGCGCCGCGGCGGTCTGCTTCAGGTTCTGCGTGCCGGCGGGGTCGTTGCCCAGCAGGTTCTGCAGCGCGGCGTCGCCGTCCACCGAGATGCGCATGGCCGAGGCCTCGCCGGTCTGCGTGGAGGTGAGCACCAGCCGGTTGGGCGTGCCGCTGCCGTCGTTCACGATGGTGGCCGACACGCCCGCGTTGGCCGCGTTGATCGCATCGCGGATGCCGCCCAGCGTGTTGTTGGTCGCATCGATGGTGATCGGCTTGGCCGTGCGCGTGGCGTCCTTGTCGAAGGTGGCGCCGGTGTACTGGCCGGTGGCCGGGTCCAGCGTGCCGCCGGAGACCTTGCCGAAGTCGATGGTGATCTTGCCGCTCCCGATCGCGGTGGTGGTGCTGGCCTGCCCCTTCGCGATGACCGACTGCGCCTGCGCGAGCTGCGAGATGTCGATGGCATAGGTGCCGACCGACCGCGGGTCGGTGCCGCTCGCCGCCAGGATGCCGCTCACGCTCGGTGTGCCGGTGATGGCCTGGAACAGCGCCGGGTCGCCCAGCTTCTTGGCAGCCGCCTGGATGCCGGTGAGCGCGCTTTGCAGCGTGCCGTAGGCCGAGAGCTTGCTGTTGTAGCTGGTCTGCTTGGCCTTCAGGGCCACCAGCGGCTGGTTCTCCGCGGTCTGCAGCTGGGTGAGCAATGCGCCCAGGTCAAGGTTGGCGCCAACGCCGATGCTGCTGATCGATGCCATGTCGGGGGTGTCCTGAAATGCGAATGAAATGAAGAGGTCTGGAGCGGGTCGTGATCAGGCTTGCTGGCTCACCAGAAGCCCGGCCTGCCGGTCCATGACCTTGGCGATGCGAACGACCTCTTCGGTCGGAATCTGGCGAATGACTTCGCCGTTGCTGCGGTCGACCACCTTGACGATGAGCTTGTCGGTGTCGCGGTCGACCTCGAACTGCAGGCTGATCGAGCGGCTTTCCAGCGAGGCATTGACGGACTTCACCGCCATCTCGATCTGCACCGGCGTCGCCTCTTCGACCTCGGCCTTGCGCAGTGCGGCGGCCTCGGCGGCGGCCGCAGCGGCGCCACCGGTGCGGCCGGCGAGCAGTTGCTGCAGCCAGGGGCTTTCCACGGCGGAGGCGGCGGGGACGGGCTGGGACATGGTCTGCGTTCTTCTTCTGGAGTTCGTTGTCCTGTGCGGCCTCGCCACGAACGTGGCCGCACAGGACAACGCAGGCGGCTTCGGGTCGCCCCGAAGGCCTGCGAGCAAAAAGCAAGACACCGGGCGCCACCCTCGCGAGGGGCGCCCGGCGGTCTCAGCGAATCAACGCAGCAGCGACAGCACGCCTTGCGTGGTCTGGTTCGCCTGTGCCAGCACCGAGGTACCGGCTTGCTGCAGGATCTGCGCGCGCGTCATGTTCGACACTTCCACGGCGTAGTCCGAGTCTTCGATGCGCGAACGCGACGACGACAGGTTGGTGATGGTGGTGCCGAGGTTGGCGATCACCGAGTCGAAACGGTTCTGCACCGCACCCAGCGAGGAGCGCAGCTTGTCGACCTTCGACAGGGCGGCGTCCAGGGCCTTGAGCGGGTCGACCGTCGAGGTCTTGCCGCTGCGGGCGTTCAGCGTGAAGGCGCCAGCCTTGGCCGAATCGGCGTAGACCGCATTGCCAGCGCCGTCGGTCACTGCGCCGTTGCTGTGCACGCTGTAGGTCGACACGGTGGTGGCGGAGTTGCCGAACGAGCCGTCCGCGCCCACGTAGGCGCCGGTCACCGTGCCGCCAGCAGTGATCGTGACACCTGCCACGCCGCCGATGGTCGATGCCCCCACGGCGATACCAGCACCTGCGGCCAGCTTGTCGTTCAGCGCAGCGGCCGAGATTTCGTCGCCGGTCACGTCGAAGTTGGCTGCACCGGCAGTGGCCGTGTAGGTCGTGCCGCCGACCTTGATGGTGCCGCCCGTGCCGGCAGCAGCCGCCATGCTCGTGGTCAGGCTGGTCAGCGTGGCTGCCGTACCCGTACCGCCTGCGTTGTTCTGCGTCAGGTTGCCAGCCGTGTCCACCCACAGCGCGGAGCCGTCGGTCGCCGTGATGGTGCCAGCGCTGTCGATCTTCACGTCCAGCGAGTTGCCGCCGATGGTGACCGTGGCGGTCTTGCTCGCGCCCGCTGCGGGCTGGAGCGAAGCGATCGTGGCGGCGTTCGTGCGGCCCGTTTCACCGAAGGTGAAGGCGGACTTCGCAGCGTTGTAGGTGTAGGTGGAGCCACCGGCGACGACCGAGTCGCCCGCCTTGGCGCCCGCCAGCAGCTGGCTGCGCGTGGCCAGCGTGTTGGTGGCCGTGACGTCGTACTTCTGCGTGCCGTTGACCGGTGCGCCGTTGGCGACAGCGCCAGCCAGCGTCAGGTCGTCCTTGGTGGCGGCCTTGTTCAGCGTGCCCGTGCCGTTCACGTTGAAGCTTTCCAGACCCAGGGTCTTGGCGCTGATTTCCTGCAGGTCGATGTCGATGGTTTCGCCATCGTTCGCACCCACTTGCACCGTCAGCTTGCCGGCGTTGGCCGACAGGACCTTCACGCCGTTGAACTGGGTCTGCTCCGACACGCGGTTGATTTCGTCCAGGCGCTGGCCGATTTCCGACTGGATCGAGTCCAGGTCGGTGGCCGAGTTGGTGCCGGTGGCGGCCTGCACCGACAGGTCGCGGATGCGCTGCAGGTTGTTGTTGACTTCGGTCAGCGCGCCTTCGGTGGTCTGCGCGATCGAGATGCCGTCGTTGGCGTTGCGCGCGGCTTGCGTCAGGCCCTTGATGTTGGCGGTGAAGCGGTTGGCGATGGCCTGGCCGGCGGCGTCGTCCTTGGCGCTGTTGATGCGCATGCCGGAAGACAGGCGCTCGATGGCCGTGTTCAGGGCCGATTGCGACTTGTTGAGGTTGTTCTGCGTGAGAAGAGAAAGGCTGTTCGTATTGATGACTTGCGCCATGTTCGACTCCTGATTGACAAAAGGTTGTGGACTCCGGCCATCGGCCGTAACGCTGGACCCGCTTCCACGGTGAGACTCAAGCCATCGTTGAAGGGGATATCGGCGGGTGTCCGCAAACCTTTAGGGCCGCAACGAAAAAAGTTCTACGTTGCCGCCCCCTGCCTCGTCATGCCTGCATGCTCATGATTTCCTGGTAGGCCGTCACCAGCCGGTTGCGCACCTGCAGCCCGGTCTGGAACGCCACGTTGGCCTTCTGCAGGTCGACCATCACGTCGTTGAGCGCCACGCCGGGTTTGCCCAGCTCGAAGGATTCGGCCTGCGCATAGGCCTGCTGCTGCGCGCCGCTGATGTTGGCGAGCGAGCGCTGCAGCTCGGCCGCGAAGCCGCCCGCGCCGGCCGGCGCAGTCGTCGCGGGCCCCATGCCGCTGGCGAGCGCGGTGGCGCGCATCTGCTGCAGGACGGATTCGATGGCATTGATGGACATGGGGAAAAGTTCACTTCCAGCTGACTTGACACGGAGCGCGCGAGCGCTCCAACCGGCAGGCAGCGTATCAAGGGAAGACCCCCATTCAAACGCGCAACTGAGGGCAAAACCCCCGGCTGTTCGACCGATCGAATTCCACATCGCCTGCTGACAATCGTTCGCGAAACCACAGGCCGCGCACGACGTCGCCGGCCACCGGCATGACATCCCAACACCGAATTCCCTCTCTCACACCGGCGCCGGCCCTGCGCGGCGCAACGGCCCCGGCGAAGGCGCGCCGATGAGCACGGCCGCGCCCACGGGCGGCCTGGCGGCGGGCGCCAACGGCCTGCCCCCGATGCTGGAGCGCATGCGCGCGCAGCCCCGGCTGCCGCTGATCATCGGCGCCGCGGCGCTGGCGACGGTGGCGGCCGCTTTCTTCCTGTGGAGCCGCGGGCCCGACTACAAGGTGCTCTACACCAACGTGTCGGACCGCGACGGCGGCGCGATCATCGCGTCGCTGCAGCAGATGAACGTGCCCTACAAGTTCGCCGAGGGCGGCGGCGCGATCCTGATCGCGGGCGACAAGGTGGCCGAGACGCGCCTGAAGCTCGCGGCGCAGGGCCTGCCCAAGGCCGGCGGCGTGGGCTTCGAACTGATGGACAACCAGAAGTTCGGCACCAGCCAGTTCGCCGAGCAGGTCAACTACCAGCGCGGGCTCGAAGGCGAGCTGGCGCGCTCCATCGAATCGATCGGCAGCATCGAGGCCGCGCGCGTGCACCTGGCGCTGCCCAAACCGTCGCTCTTCGTGCGCGACCAGAAGAAGCCTTCGGCCTCGGTGGTGCTCACGCTGATGCGCGGGCGCAGCATCGATGAAGGCCAGGTGAGCGCCATCGTGCACATGGTGTCCGCCAGCGTGCCCGACCTGGACGCCAAGAGCGTCACGGTGGTCGACCAGCGCGGCAACCTGCTGTCGTCGGCGCGCGGCACCAGCCAGGGCCTCGACGTGAGCCAGCTCAAGTACGCGCAGGAGATCGAGCAGGGCTACGTGCGCCGCATCGAAGCCATTCTTCAGCCGCTGGTGGGCGCGAGCAACGTGCGCGCGCAGGTCGCGGCCGAGATCGACTTCTCGGTGGTGGAACACACCGACGAGAAGTACCGGCCCAACCAGGACCCGGCGCAGGCCGCGATCCGCAGCCAGCAGTCCAGCGAATCGGCGCAGCACAACGGCGCGCCACCCGGTGGCGTGCCGGGCGCGCTGTCGAACCAGCCGCCGGTGAACCCGACGGCGCCGATCACCGCGCCCAAGCCGCCGAACGCGCCGGGCGCACCGAACACGCCCGCCGCGCCCGCCGCCGCACCGGCCGGCCCGAGCAACACGCGCAAGGACGTCACGACCAACTACGAGCTCGACCGCACCATCCGCCACGTGCAGCAGGCCGCCGGCGGCGTGAAGCGCCTGTCGGTCGCCGTGGTGGTGAACCACCGCGACACGGTCGATGCCGCCGGCAAGACCAGCCCCCGCGCACTCGCGCCGGCCGAGCTGGAGCAGATCCGCAACCTCGCCAAGGAAGCGATGGGCTTCAGCCAGGAACGCGGCGACTCGCTCAACGTGGTCAACAGCGCCTTCGCCCGCGATGGCGACGGCGAGGCCGGCCCCGCGCCCGACGTGCCGTTCTGGCGCGACCGCGACAACCTCGCGTTCGGCAAGACGCTGGTCCCCTACCTGCTCATCGGCCTGCTCGCGCTGTTCGCCTGGTTCGCCGTGGGGCGTCCGCTGATGCGCCGCCACCTGGCCGCGCCGCCACCCGCGCAGCCCGTGGCCGATGCGAGCACCGTGCCCCCCACCGGCACGGCCCCGGCCGAGCCCGAAGAAACCCTGCAGCAGCGCGAGTCCGCACGCCAGAAGGCCGACATGGACTACGCCCAGCAGACCGCCGACAAGGACCCCAAGCTCGTGGCCGCCCTGATCCAGCACTGGATGCACTCCGATGACTAGCAGCGAAGCAGGCACCCGCAAGAGCGCCATCCTGCTCATGGCGCTGGGCGAAGACCGCGCCGCCGCCGCGCTGCATCTGCTGCCCACCTCGGAGGTGCAGGCGCTGGGCCTGGCGATGTCCAAGCTGAGCGCGGTGTCGCGCGACGAGCTGGCCTCGGTGCTGGCCGAGTTCCGCCAGGAGACCGAGCAGCTGTCGGCGCTGCACCTGGGCTCCACCAGCTACATCCGCGCCGTGCTCAAGAAGGCGCTGGGCGACGACCGCGCGAGCAACCTGCTGGAAGACATCCTGCAGCCCGACGAGCCGCACGGCGGCATCGAGCGCCTGAACGAACTCGAGGCCGGCGAGGTGGCCGAGCTCATCCGCGACGAGCACCCGCAGATCCTTGCGACGCTCTTGGTGCACCTGGACCGCATGAAGGCCTCGGAAGTGCTCGAGAAGCTGCCCGCGCGCCTGCGCCACGACGTGATCATGCGCGTGGCCACCTTCGGCGGCGTGCAGCCTTCGGCGCTGAACGAGCTCACCGAGGTGCTGACCGAGATGCTCGCGGGCCAGGGCCTGCGCCGCAGCCGCCTGGGCGGCGTGCGCACCGCGGCCGAGATCGTCAACCTGATGAGCACCACGGTGGAAGAAGAAGCCATTGCCCATGTGCGCGAGCAGGACGAGGCGCTGGCCCAGCGCATCGTCGACGAGATGTTCGTGTTCGAGAACCTGCTGGGCCTGGAAGACCGCAGCATCCAGCGCCTGCTCAAGGACATCGAGAGCGACTCGCTCATCATCGCGCTCAAGGGTGCGCCGCTGGAGCTGCGCGACAAGTTCCTCAGCAACATGTCGCAGCGCGCGGCCGAGACGCTGCGCGAGGACATGGAGCTGCGCGGTCCCGTGCGCGTGTCGCAGGTCGAGACCGAACAGAAGGCCATCCTGCAGGTCGCCCGCCGTCTGGCGGACGCCGGCGAGATCGTGATCGCGGCGCCTGGCACCGATGACTTCGTCTGACCCCGGCGCCTTCGGCGCCTCCAACAGTTCGCGCGAGCGCCTCGCCGCCATCCACGCGGCCGCGCGCCAGGCCGGCGCCGGCACGCCCGCGCTGTCGGCGTGGGAGCGCTGGGAGATGGGCACGCTCGATGGCAAGGCGCCGTCGGGCACGGCCCTCTCGCGCCACACGGCGCAGCGCCCTTCTCCACCGCCTGCACCTCCCGCGCCCAAGGTCGACCTCGCCGAGCTGGCCCGCATCCGCAAGGAAGCGCGCGCCGCGGGTGAAGCCGAGGGCCGCGCCGCCGGGCTGGCCGAAGGCCGCCAGGTCGGCCACACCGAAGGCCTGGCCACCGGCCTCGCCGCCGCCAGCGTGCACGCCGAACGCCTGCGCGCGCTGGCCCGCTCGCTGCCCGAAGCCTTGCGCGGCGCCGAGGCCGAACTGGCCGAAGCAGTGCTCGCGCTCGCACTCGACGTGGCGCGCCAGGTGGTGCACCGCACCTACCAGGCCGAGCCCGAGTGGGTGCTGCCGCTGGTGCGCGACCTGCTGCATGCCGAACCCGCGCTGCGCGGCGAACCGCGCCTGCTGCTGCACCCCGACGACCTCGCGCTGGTGAAGAACAGCCTGGGCAACGAGATCGAGGCGGCCGGCTGGCAGTTGCGCGCCGACGACAGCCTGGCGCGCGGCGGCTGCCGCGTGCAGTCGGCCACGGGCGAGCTGGACGCCAGCCTGGCCACGCGCTGGGAGCGTGTGGGTGCGGCGCTGCGTGGCGACGCTTCCTGAGCCGATGCAGACCGCGCCCACCAACCCTCATCTGAACAGCGTGCGCGCCGTGCTGGAACAGGCGCGCGCCGACGTCGCCCGCAGCACGACCACCACCGCCTCGGGCCGCCTCACGCGCGCCGTCGGCCTCGTGCTCGAAGCCGTGGGCCTGCAACTGCCCGTGGGCAGCGACTGCCTCATCGAACTGCCGCCCGGCCATCCGCAGCGCTATGCCGAGGCCGAAGTGGTGGGCTTCGCGGGCGACCGTCTCTTTCTCATGTCGCAGACCGAGGTGGCGGGCCTGCTGCCCGGCGCGCGCGTGTTCGCGCGGCCCGGCCTGCGCGAGCCCGGTGCGACCGGCGACGCCCACACCAAGCGCCTGCCCGTGGGCGAAGGCATGCTGGGGCGCGTGGTCGATGCGGCCGGTCGACCGCTCGATGGCCTGGGCCCGCTCGACGTGGCGCGCCAGGTGCCGCTGGCAGCGCCGCCGATCAACCCGCTGTCGCGCGCGGCCATCGACTCGGTGCTCGACGTGGGCGTGCGCGCCATCAACGCGATGCTCACCGTCGGCCGCGGCCAGCGCATGGGTCTGTTTGCCGGCTCGGGCGTGGGCAAGAGCGTGCTGCTGGGCATGATGGCGCGCTACACCAGCGCCGAGGTGATCGTGGTCGGTCTCATCGGCGAGCGCGGTCGCGAGGTGAAGGACTTCATCGAGAACACGCTGGGCGAGGAAGGCCTGGCCCGCGCCGTGGTGGTGGCCGCGCCGGCCGACAACTCACCGCTGCTGCGCTTGCAAGGCGCGGCCTACGCCACCTGCCTGGCCGAGTACTTTCGCGACCAGGGCAAGGACGTGCTGCTCATCATGGATTCGCTCACGCGCTATGCGATGGCGCAGCGCGAGATCGCGCTGGCCGTGGGCGAGCCGCCCGCCACCAAGGGCTACCCGCCCTCGGTGTTCGCGCGGCTGCCGGCGCTGGTCGAACGTGCCGGCAACGGCGCGCGCGACGCGCAGGGGCGCGGCGGCTCGATCACGGCCTTCTACACCGTGCTCTCGGAAGGCGACGACCAGCAGGACCCGATCGCCGATTCGGCGCGCGCGATCCTCGACGGCCACGTCGTGCTCTCGCGCACGCTGGCCGAAGCGGGGCACTACCCGGCCATCGACATCGAGGCCTCGATCAGCCGCGCGATGACGTCGCTGATCGCGCCCGCGCAGTTCGACACCGTGCGCCGCTTCAAGCAGATGCTGTCGCGCTACCAGCGCAACCGCGACCTGATCAGCGTCGGCGCCTACGCGCCGGGGCACGACCTGCAGCTGGACCAGGCGATCGCGATGTACCCGCGCATCGAGGCCTTCCTGCAGCAGTCGATGCACGAACGCACCGGCTACGAGGAGGCCATCGCCCACATGGACAGCCTGTTCACGAACACACTTTCCCCAGGACGCCCATGAGCAGCAGCAAGCTCCCCCTCGGCATGCTCATCGACCTGGCGCAGAGCCAGACCGACGACGCCGCGCGCCGCCTGGGCGCCTTGCAGAGCGCGCACCTGAGCGCGCAGCAGAAGCTCGAGCTGCTGCTGCAGTACCGCCAGGACTACCACGCGCAGCTCGACACGCTGATGCGCGGCGGCCTGCCGTCGTCGCAGTGGCGCAACTACCGCAACTTCCTCGGCACGCTCGACCACGCGATCGCGCAGCAGCGCGCCATCGCCGAGCGGGCCGGGCACCATCTCGACCGGGGCCGCACCGACTGGCAGCGCGAGAAGCGCCGCCTCAGCTCGTTCGACACGCTGGCCGATCGCGTGCGCGCGCAGGAGCTGATGGCGCAGGCCAAGCGCGAACAGCGCGACAGCGACGAACGCGCCGCCCGCCAGTTCTTCGACCGCGCCTCGCACCCCACCCACTGAATCTCCTCCAGGAACCGACATGCCTCCCATGATCCCGCCGACCGTCACGCCTGCCGCCTCCTCGCCGGTCGCGCAGGGCGGCGCACGTGGCCGCAGCAACGCCGACGAGGCGCAGGGCCGCGCGTTCGGTGCTGCGCTCGAACGTTCGCGCACGAGCCAGGCCGAGAAGGCGTCGGATGCCGACACCGTGGTCGCGGATGCCAAGCCGCTGCGCAAGGCAGAGCTCTCTGAAGAAATGCGGGACGCACAGCCTGCGGAGCCGGATCTCGCTTTTCTTGCAGCAGCCGTCACGCCGCAACAGGCACTGGTGCTTGCGGGAGGTGCGGCCACACAGGGCAGCAGCGCGCCAGAAACTTCACTGGCGCCGGTCACGCCTGACGCGCAAGCCGGACTGCCTGCAGGCACGGTGCGTTTGAGCAGCGAAGCCGCCGCCACGCCCGCGCCCGCCATCGCCACCGAAGACGCTTCCGCTCCCACTGCAACCGCCGCCGTACAGGGCGCAGCGCCTGAAGCCGACGACGCCGCACCGCCCTCGCTGTACGAGATCGTGCGCGCCGCCGTGGCCGCGCAGCCGATGGCTGTCGATGGCAAGAAGCCGGCCGCCGCACCCGCAGGCCCGCCCGTCGGCACCGCCGCACCGGGCCGCGCGGGCGCACCGCGCACCGTGAGCGCCACCACCACCGAACAGCTCGCAGCCGCAGCGCAAGCCCAGCCTGCCGGCGATGCGAAGCCTTCGACGACAGAAGCCGTGCCCGTCGCAGCAGTGTCGACCGGCACCTCGGGCGACGACGCGACGACTCCGTCCACCACCCCGTTCGCGCTTCAACAGCCCGCGACCGTCTCCACTGAGCGCACGACCGAAAGCCCCGCCGCACGCCCCGCCGTGCACACGCTCGCGCCCGAAGTCGGCAGCGAGAAATGGGCGCCCGCACTCGGCCAGCAGCTCGCGCGCATGAGCCTCGGCGGTACGCACACGGCCGAGTTGAACCTCAACCCCGCCGGCCTCGGCCCGCTGAAGGTCACGCTGTCGGTCGGCGAGCACCAGGCGCAGGCCGCGTTCGTGTCGGCGCACGAGAGCGTGCGCAAGGCCGTCGAGGCCGCGCTGCCGCAGCTGCGCACCAGCCTGTCGGAGCAGGGCATCACGCTGGGCCAGACCTCGGTGGGCGCGGACACGCGCGCGCCGTTCGGCCAGGACGCGGCGTTCGCGCAGCAGCAACAGCAGCAACACCAACGACAGGGCGCATGGCGACCACAGGGCACATCTGCCACGACCGACATCGCCCGCACGGCCACGGCGGCACCCCGCCCCGTTGCCACCCCACGCACGGGCCCGGGCGTCGACACCTTCGCCTGAAACCGCCCCACCCGCCTCCCGCAATGAACGGATGTGAAGCGCCTTTGTGCGCTTGTTCGGCCGTTCGCCGGCGGGCGACTTCGCAAAGAATAGATCGGACCCGTCCACCGTTTCACCATGGCTACCTCTTCTCCCGCCGCCACCGCGGCTGCGTCGGTCGCGACCGACCCGCCGGCCTCGCGCCGCACCTCGAAACTGCTGATCGGGCTCGTGGCCGTCCTCGGCCTGGCCGCAGCCGGCGCGGCGGCGTACGTCTTCGTGCTGCCCCGCTTCACCGAGCACGCCGCCGCCGAGACGGCCAAGGCGCCGGTGCCCGAGAAACCCATCTTCCTGCTGCTGGAGCCGCTGACCGTCAACCTGCAGTCCGAAGGCCGCTCGCGCTTCCTGCAGATCGGCATGGCGCTGAAGGTGCGCGACGAGCAGGCCAAGGCGCAGATCGTCGAGTTCATGCCCGAGCTGCGCAGCCGCCTGCTGGTGCTGCTGTCGAACCGCCCACCCGAATCGCTGGTCACCTCGGAAGACAAGGCCCGGCTGGCCACGGAGATCCACAGCGCGCTGAACGCACCGCTGGCCGAAGGCCTGCCCGAGCTGGGCATTGCGAGCGTGTCCTTCAACTCCTTCGTCGTGCAGTGACGACGATGCCCGTTTGCGGACCCGCGATCCATGGCGTATGAACAGGTGCTCTCCCAGGACGAGGTCGATGCGCTGCTGCAAGGCGTCACCGGCGGCGACCTCGACCAGGCCGCCGCGCCCGCGCCGCCGCCCGACGGCCTGCCGGCCTACGACCTCGGTGCGCCCGACCGCGTGGTGCGCAACCGCATGCACACGCTGGAGGTCATCAACGACCGCTTTGCGCGCGGCCTGCGCAGCGCGCTGCTGAACTTCATGCGCCGCAGCCCCGACATCTCGGTGGGGCCCGTGCAGATCCAGCAGTTCGGCGAGTTCGTGCGGCACCTGCCGGTGCCCGCGAACATCAACATGGTCCACATGAAGCCGCTGCGCGGCACCGCCCTCTTCGTGTTCGACCCGAAGCTGGTGTTCCTCGTGGTGGACAACCTGTTCGGCAGCGACGGGCGCTACCACGTGCGCGTGGAAGGGCGCGACTTCACGCGCACCGAGCAACGCATCATCAAGCGCCTGCTCGACCTGTCGCTGCAGTGCTACGGCGACGCGTGGCAGCCGGTGTTTCCGCTGGCCTTCGACTACGTGCGCGCCGAGATGCACGGCAAGCTCGCCAACATCGTGGCGCCCAACGAGGTGGTGATCAACACCACGCTGCAGATCGAGTTCGGCCCCATCGGCGGCTTCCTGCATGTGTGCCTGCCCTACTCGATGATCGAGCCGATCCGCGACCTGCTGTCCAACCCGATCCAGGACGAGGTCGAGGTCGACAAGCGCTGGGTCACGCAGATGTCGCGCCAGATGCAGGCCGCCGACGTCGAGCTCACCGCCGACTTCGTGACCATGCCCTCGACGCTGGGCGAGGTGATGAAGCTGCGCGTGGGCGACGTGATTCCCATCGAGCTGCCGGCGACGGTGGTCGCCAAGGTCGGCGGCGTGCCCGTGATGGCCTGCGGCTACGGCACCTCCAACGAGCGCTACGCCCTGCGCGTGCAACACATGATCTCCCACCAAGACAGCGATTCGAAGAACGACCATGACTGACAACACCTCTGCCGCCAGCGACGCGGACGACTGGGCCAGCGCACTGGCCGAGCAGACCGCGGCCAGCGCGCCCGCGCCCGACCCGGCCGTGGCGCCGGCCACCGCGCAGGTCTTCCAGCAGATCCAGGACGCGCCGGCTGCATCGTCCGCCACGCCCGTGGACATCGCGCGCGTGCTCGACGTGCCCGTGCAGCTCACCGCCGAGATCGGCCGCACGCGCATCACCATCAAGAACCTGCTGCAGCTTTCGCAGGGCTCGGTGGTGGAACTCGACGGCCTGGCCGGCCAGCCGCTGGACGTGCTGATCAACGGCTACCTCATTGCGCAGGGCGAGGTGGTGGTGGTGAACGAGAAGTACGGCATCCGCCTGACCGACATCGTCACGCCCTCCGAGCGCATGCAGAAGCTCGCGCGCGCATGAACCTGGCGCGGGTGTCTTCGCTGCTCGCGCGGGGCGCCGCGCTGCTGGCGCTGGGCTTGCATGCGGCGCATGCGGCCTTGCCCACCGTGCCCACGCCGGTGCGTGACGCTGCGCAGCCCCCTGCAGTCGGTGGCGCGGGCCTGCTGCAGGCGGGCTTCGGCATGGCGGCGGTCGTCGGCCTGATCTTCCTGTGCGCGTGGCTGGCGCGGCGCTTCGGCCTGCAGCGGCTGGGCGGCGGCCAGGTGGTGAAGGTGGTGTCCACCGCCATGGTCGGCCCGCGCGAGCGCGTGGTCGTGGTGGAAGTGGCCGGCCAGTGGCTGGTGCTGGGCGTGACCAGCAGCCAGGTCCGCACGCTGCACACGCTGCCGGCACAGGCAACCCCTGCGGCAGTCACACCCCTGTCGCCACAGAACCCGGTGGGCCTGTTCGCCCAGAAGCTGCGCGATTCCCTCGCGGGCAAGACGCGCACCGCGCCATGACGCGCCCCGCCCTGCACCGCGGCCTGCGCACCGCCTTGCTGCTGCTCGCCGCCACGCTGCCCGCCGCCGCATGGACCCAGGGCCTGCCCGGCCTCACCAGCACGCCGGGCCCCGGCGGCAGCCAGACCTGGTCGCTGAGCGTGCAGACGCTGGTGCTGCTGACCTCGCTCACCTTCCTGCCCGCGCTGCTGCTGTCGATGACCAGCTTCACGCGCATCCTCATCGTGCTGGGCCTGCTGCGCACCGCCATCGGCACGCAGACCTCGCCGCCCAACCAGATCCTGGTGGGGTTGTCGCTGTTCCTCACCTTCTTCGTGATGTCGCCGGTGTTCGACAAGGCTTACACCGAGGCCTATGTGCCGTTCTCGGAAAGCAAGCTCAGCGCCGAGAAGGCCCTGGAGCGCGGCATCGCGCCCTTCAAGACCTTCATGCTCAAGCAGACGCGCGAGACCGACCTGGCCTTGTTCGCACGGCTCGCCAAGGCGCCCGAGATGCAGGGGCCCGAAGACGTGCCGCTGCGCATCCTGCTGCCGGCCTTCGTCATCAGCGAGCTGAAGACCGCGTTCCAGATCGGCTTCACCATCTTCATTCCCTTTCTCATCATCGACCTCGTGGTGGCGAGCGTGCTGATGTCGATGGGCATGATGATGGTGCCGCCCGCGTCCATCGCGCTGCCCTTCAAGCTGATGCTGTTCGTGCTGGCCGACGGCTGGCAACTGCTGATCGGTGCGCTCTCGCAGAGCTTCTACTTATGACGCCCGAATCCGTCATGACCATGGGCCACCGGGCCATGGAAATCTCGCTGCTGCTGGGCGCGCCGCTCCTGCTGGTGGCGCTGGTGATCGGCCTGGTGGTCAGCATCTTCCAGGCGGCCACGCAGATCAACGAGGCCACGCTGTCCTTCATTCCCAAGCTGCTCGCGGTGTTCGCGACGCTGGTCATCGCCGGGCCGTGGATGCTCGACCGCATGCTCGACTACATGCGCGCCCTGTTCGCCAGCATCCCGCAGATGCTGGCGTGACGCCCTCGGTTTTTTCCGTCACCTCGGGCCAGCTCGAGGCCTGGCTGGTGGCCTTCCTCTGGCCCTTCGTGCGCATGCTGGCCATGGTCTCCACGGCGCCCGTTTTCGGCGAGCCCTGGGCCACGCGGCAGGTGAAGGTCGGCATCGCCGCCGTGCTGACGCTGGTGATCTCGCCCACGATCGGGCCGCTGCCCGCAGTGCCCGTGGTGTCGGCAGGCGGCCTCTGGATCATCGTGCAGCAAGTGCTGATCGGCGCCGCCATGGGCTTCTCGATGCGGCTGGTGTTCACGGCCGTGCTGGCCGCGGGCGAGTACATCGGCCTGCAGATGGGCCTGTCGTTCGCGTCCTTCTTCGACCCGATGAGTCACGGCAGCACGATGGTGGTGTCGCGGTTGCTGAACATGCTGGCGATGCTGATCTTCATGGCGCTGGACGGCCACCTGCTCATGCTGGAGGCGCTGGCCGCGAGCTTTCACACGCTGCCCATCGCCGACGCACCGCTGGCGGCCGGCGGCTGGATGTTCCTCGTGCTCGCGGGCGGTGACATCTTCGCGAGCGGCCTGCTGCTGGCACTGCCGCTGATCACCGCGCTGCTCACGCTCAACCTCGCCATGGGCATCCTGAACCGCGCGTCGCCGCAGTTCAGCATCTTCGCGGTGGGCTTTCCGCTCACGCTGCTGGCGGGGCTGGTGATGCTGCAGCTGCTGATGCCGCACCTGGCGGCGTTCCTGGAGCCGCGGTTTGCGGAGTCGCTCTCGAACATGCTGCGGTTCACGCAGGGGTTGCGGCGCTGAGGGGATGGCACGCCGCTCCCACTAAGATGATTCCGGCCGCAACACGGAAGATCGCGCATGTCACACCCCATTTATCTGTCCAGCTCCTCCCTGCCCCGGATGCCGGAAGGCAGCCGCAACGAATGGCGCAGCTTCTTCGGCCATGGCGCCGAGCTGGAGGCCAACGCGTTCTTTCCGCTGTTCTGGCGGGCACTCTTCAGCCCCAGCGACATCCGGTACGCGCGCTTCATCGACGAATACGACATGGACGACGAAGCCTCGGCCGTCGACCGCGAGGAATGCATCGAGGATTTCGGCGCCGACGCGACCTACCCCTACCTCGTCATCGACAAGGCCGCGGCGGCTGCGCGGCTGACGGAGCGGCGTGAAGCGGTCCTCGGCGCTGTCGGAGAGCGCTACCGCCCGATCTACGCGTCCTTTGAAGCACTGATTGCGCAGCACTTCGGGGACTACCTCCTGCTGCGCACCTCCGGCTTGCCAGATGCGGCCGACGCCGAGCCATGGCTGCGCGCCGATCTTGAGGACATCGACGGTCTCCACAACAGCAAGGCGCTCGAAAGCCTGATGTCGGATCTTGCGAGGCACGACGCGGACCCGGTCTGGACATTGAGCGGCCTCGCGTCATCCAGCGATGGCGCCTGGCCCACACCGGCGTTGCGAGAACACTTCCCCGACCCGCGACAAAGGAAGGCCCGCAGACCGCCGACCCCACAGCAGATCGACGAACACGATCGCGCGTTCGCGGAACCCAAGGCGCACGCTGCCAAGAGCTGGATCGACCCCGCCCTGGAATGGCTGGGCGCCTTCGTGGCGGCGGGTGCGGCCTTGGGCGCCTATTACTTCACCCAATCCACCTGGCTGGCCGTGCTGGCATTCTTGTGCGTCGCCGTGGCATTGGGCTTCGGCATTGCGAGGCTGCGCGCCCCGAGGCGATGACCCCGGCCCTGGCCATCAACAAGCCTGCTCCCGCTACATCGCGCGAAACAGGTGCCCGAACGCCCGGCTGACCTTGAGCGATCGCGCCAGGCCCCGCACCGACAGGCTGTAGCGCCCGTTCTCGTCGCGGGTGGCGCTCACGACGCAGTGGGTGTTGACGAGCACGCCGCGATGCACCTGCGTGAAGTCGGCGGCGTCGATGCGCGACACCAGATCGCGCAGGCTCATGCGCACCAGCGCCTCGCCCTGGGCCGTGACGACATTGACGTACTTCTCGGCGGCTTCCAGGCAGATCACCTCCGAGACCGGAATCATCCGCACGGTGTTGCCGACGCCGGCGCGGATGACCTTGATCTTTTCAGGCACATCGGCCGGATCGGTGATCGACTGCACGCGCTCCATCAGGGCCGCCATGCCACCGGCAGCCGGTGTCCGGGCGCGCTCGCGCAACCTTTGCTTCAGGCGTTGCACGCAGACCTGCAGGCGTTCGAGCGTCGCCGGCTTGAGCATGTAGTCCATCGCCGCATGCTCGAACGCCGAGATCGCGAAATTGTCGTACGCGGTGATGAAGACGAAGAGCGGTTCGGCCTGGTCGTCGGGCCACTCGTCAGCGACGGCCTCGGCGACTTCCAGGCCAGTCTTGCCCGGCATCTTGATGTCCAGGAACATCACATCGGGCGCCAGGGTCTGTGCCAGTTCGATCGCCTTCAGGCCATCGTCGGCAACGCCCACGATCTCCAGCTCGGGCCAGGCTTCGTGCAACAAGCGCTGCAGCGTTCTGGACAGCACCGGTTCATCTTCGGCAATCACGCCGCGCCACGTGCTCACGATGGAATCCTCACGACCGCGCGAACGCCGCACGGCGATCGGGCTTGCAGAGACAGGGACGCACGCAAGCCATAGCGGGTCTGGAGGCGATCACGCACATTTTTCAGTCCGGCCCCGCAGACCTCGTCGCCACCCGAAGCGGGCGGGTGCGGCGACAAGCCCAGACCGGAATCGTCCACAGCGACCTCGATGCCGCCCTCGATCGAACGTGCCAGCACTTCGACGCCACCTGCGCCCAACTTCGGCTCCAGGCCGTGCCTGATGGCGTTCTCGACCAGCGGCTGCAACAGCATCGGCGGGATGGCGATCCGCTCCAGCTCGGCGGGCAAGTCGAGCCGATAGGCCAGCCTGGGCCCCATGCGCAAGGACATGATGTCGAGGTACGCCCTCAGTTGGGCGAACTCCGACTGCAGTGTCGTCACCTCGTCGCGTGACGCTGCATGCGTGCTGCGCAGGTAGACGATCAGCTGGTCGATCATGCGCTCGGCCTGTCGCGGGTCTTCGTCGACGAGCGAGCGCAGAGTCGCCAGCGTGTTGAACAGCATGTGGGGCTCGAGTTGCGCACGCAGCAGCCGCAGTTCCGATTCGGTGGCCAGGCGCTGGGCGTCGGATCGGGCGACCGCCTCCTTGGCAAGCTGGTCACGCGTCGCAGCGACGTAGAGGACGAACATGGCCAGCACCAGGCCGAAGGCGAACGCCACCATGTAGTCGCGGTCATGACCCACGACGCGGCCGATCGGTTCGCCCAGGATCAGGAGCGCGACCAGGTGCCCCCCGAAGTACCCCGTCGGGATGGCGATCGCGCCGGTCAGAAGCCAACGGGGCAGCGCCTGCATTCGCCGCAGTCGTCCAAAGCGGCCAAGCACCGCGACGCACGCGATGAACACCATGCCGACACATTCGACGAAGACGAACAGGCGCGCTGGCGTTTCGAGTGCAGGAGCGGCCCAGAAGAGCAGCCCGGCCGCGATCGCGCACAGCAGGAACGAACTGGCCGTCAGCCGCGCGGCGCCCAGCCAGCGGGCGGGAATGGGTGAATCAACGCGGATCACGGGTGGCCGTCGGCTGCATGCATCGCGCCACTTTAGAGGTTGGCACGCCATGCCGCCACCGATCGAAGGCCCGTGGGGGCGAGTTTGTCCTCGAACCGTCGTTTGAGGGGACCGAACGGCGACCGCTCGATGCCGCCTCACGACCGTTGATGCCCTCCACCGGGCGTTTGGGCGCCAAACCGGATGCGCGCCTGGCAGCGGCCGCCGACAGTGCGGGCCTCACCACCCGGGAGTCCCCATGCAACGATCTTCTTCTCTTTCGAACACGCTGCTTTGCGCCGCGGCCGCCGTCTGTGCGGCCCTCGTCACGACGAACGCACAGGCCTTCGACGGCATCGTGGAAAAGCAGGTGTTCAACCTGCCCACCTACACGACCGTGAACGGCCAGGTCATCAAGGGCGTGCGCATCGGCTATGAAACCTATGGCCGCCTGAATGCGGCGCGAGACAACGTGATCCTCATCAATCACTTCATCACCGGCACCTCGCACGCCGCCGGCCGGTATGCGGCGAGCGACGCCGCGCCGGGTTACTGGGACACGATCATCGGCGCCGGCCTGCCGATCGACACCGATCGGTTCTTCGTCATCGCGACCGACGCGTTGTCCAACCCCAATCGCGCATCGGCCACCGTCGTCAGCACCGGCCCGGCCAGCATCGACGCCGCCACCGGCAAACCGTATGGCCCGCGCTTCCCGGTGCTGGCGGCGCGGGACACGGTGGAGGTGCAGAAGGCCCTGCTCGATGCGTTGGGCATTCGAACCCTCTACGCCGTGGCGGGCGCGTCGGCCGGCGCCTGGATGTCGGTGGAATGGGCCTCGGCCTACCCGGAGCGCGTGCAGCGCCTGGTGTCCATCGTGGGGCCTGGCGTCGACAGCCCGGCCTACGCCATCGCCAAGATGAGCTCGTGGGGCGCGGCCGTGCGGCTGGACCCGAACTGGGCCCACGGCGACTACCACGGCAAGGCCGAGCCGCTGGCCGGCATGACGCAGGCCATGCGGCTGGTCACGCTCGACGCGCTCAGCTTCGCCTGGGCCGACAAGGCCTTCGGCCAGAAGTGGGCCGACCCGGGCAAGAACCCCGGCGAAGCGGCCGCGAACCAGTTTGCGGTCGATGCCACCCTCGAGAAGATCGGCGAAGCGCGTGCCAAGGGCATGGACGCCAACAGCTGGCTGTACACGCTGAAGGCCTTGCAGTTGCCCAGCGCCAAACCAGAACGCATCAAGGCCAGGTCGCTGTTCGTGGGCATCAGCTCGGACCAGATCTTTCCGCCGCTCCTGTCCAAACGCGCCGTGGAGATCCTCAAGGCGCAAGGCACGCCGGCAGAGTATGTCGAGATGAACAGTCCCAACGGCCATGCCGATGCACTGGGTGCCACCATCGGCCTGGCCGGGCCGGCGATTGCGTCGCTCCTGGCGAAGTAGACGCGCGGTCTGTGGCGTTGTCAGCAAGCGTCCGGTCGGGAAGAGGACGCCGGCCTCTTTCAAATTCCGTCCGCCAGTTTTCTGGAATCGCGCGATGGATGCAGGCTTTCTTTTGGAGGCTGAAGCAGCCATTCCGCAGGCAAATTGCGCCAGCCCATGCCCGACGGACCAGTTCTCCCTGGGTGCATCGGCCAGGGTCACGAACACATCCTCCGGGCGTATCCCCGGACTCTCGGCCAGTAGCTGCGCGATGCGCTGGAACAGCGCCTTCTTCTGCTGCGCGGTGCGCGTGTTGAAAACGGTGATCTGGATGTACAGGAGATCGTCGCTGCGCGCGACGCCGAAGGCGCCTCCATATCGGAAGTTGGCGGCCTCGTGCTCGGTGATCGTCATGAACTGGTCGTCTTGCGGCACGTTCAACGTGTCACGCAGGGCGCGATAGAGACTGTCGAAGATCGCCTGCCGGTACGCCTCTGGCTTTCCCGCGCGCATCGAGATGTGAATGGTGGGCATCGCTGCTCCGGGTCATGGTGGAACAGCGGATGCTATGTATTTAGATTTGCTATTGATACTTATCTCAATAACAATCTTTTGTCATGACTGATCGCCCGCTGGATCTCGATGCCGTTCAGGCCTTCGTTCGCATCACCGAGCTGGGCAGCTTCACGCGCGCCGCAGAAGTCATGCAGACCACGCAGGCAGGGATCAGCCTGAAACTCAAACGCCTGGAAGACAGGCTGGGCTGCCGGCTCCTGGAGCGCACACCGCGGCACGTGGAGCTGTCAGCGCGCGGTGCCGCCTTCCTGGGACATGCCCGGGAACTCCTGGCGGTCCACGATCGCACGCTGGCGGCCTTTGCGAGCGCCCGCCAGCGGCTGACCATCGGCATCAGCGACCACGTGGCAGGCCCGGAGTTGCCCGCGCTGATCGCCCGCATGAACGCGCAAGACGCGCAGCTGCTGATCGATATCCGGATCGGTTCGTCAGGCGACCTGCTCCAGAGCTACGACCGACGCGAACTCGACACGGTCATCGTCCGGCTGCATGCCGGACGCACGGACGGGAAGCTTCTGACGCAGGAGCGCTTCGGCTGGTTCGCTGCCGCGGGCTGGCTGCACCGCGTGGGTGAGCCCCTGCCGCTGGCCACGATGGCGCAGCCCTGCGGCGTGCGCGCGCTGGCGGAGCAGCTTTTGGACACGGCCGGCATCCCGTGGACCGAGGTGTTTGTGGGGGGCGGCGTCGCGGCCGTGGCGGCGGCGGTGGTGGCCGGACTGGGGGTCGCTGCGTTGGCGCCGCGCATGCTGCCCCTGGGCTGCGTCGACGTGGGGCCGAAGCTGGGTCTGCCCGACCTGCCGCGCCTGCCGGTCCTGCTGCACTCCCGGGTCCGGGAGGGTCGGGCGCGGGAGGCCGTGGACGCCCTGTCTGCGGCGTTCAGGAGCGTGGCAAGAAACTGATCCGACCGCGTCAGGGCGCGCGTTCGTCCACCACGAAGCCCCAGAAATCGTCGTCACAGTGGATGCAGTGGTCCAGGAAGGATTGCATGTCGCTGGCGTGGAACCACACCAGGCCCTGCGCCTCGTCGCACAGCGCATCGGCCTGCGCGTCCAGGCTGAGCGATGGGAGGTGGGCCAGTTCCATGTCCGCCAGGAACTCCTGCGTGTCCAGCTTGCCTGCAAAGAGGTCGTGGTCGAGGCTGGCGATCCTGCCCTTGTGCCGGCCGTGCAGCACCTCCACGAACGGATTGCCCGCAGGGTCGCTGCCGATGTCCAGAAACCAGTCGGCCAGCAGGCTCTCGGCCTGCAGCGTCTCCAGGTCGCAGTGGGGGTCCGAGGCGCCGAAGCTGTTGAGCACGCGGAAGTTGGCGTGCGACGCGCTGCTCGCCGTGCCGTCTGGCTGCACATAGGCCGCGATGTCGCCGGCCTGTTCCATCTCGTACAGCGAGAAGCCGTTCTGGGTTCGCAGGAAGGTGGCGTAGGCGTCGGAGAAACCGAGGCGGCGCTGCAGCGCGTCGACCGCCTGCGCGGAGGCTGGCGCGCGGCCAAAGGGATTGGGGAAAAGTACTTTCATGGCGTGCGCTGCAGCGTAACGTGGTTCACGCCGCTCGGCCCCGCAGTTCGCGCACCGCCCCCTATCGGCCAGGCAGGTTCAGGCCGTAGGTCAGCATGTCCTCGAAGACGCCCCGATGGTTCACGTGCTTCACCAGACGCCCCTCCGGGAGGAACCCCGCCTTCTGCATGACGCGCTCGGAGCCGATGTTGCGCGGCAGGCAGCTGCAGACGATGCGGCTGATGCCGAGCTCGCCGTGTGCGTAGCGGATCACGGCGCCGACCGCCTCGGAGCAGATGCCGCTCGACCAATGCGCAAAGGCGACCCAGTAGCCCAGCTCGGCGCGGCGATGAAGCGTGGACATGTGGGCCAGCTGCACCGCGCCCAGCAGCTCGCCCGTGTCGGCGCTGGTCACGGCATAGATGACGTCGGTTCCCGCGTGGAAGGCGGGAGCGTGCGAGGCGATCCATTCGCTGGCCACACCATCCGGATAGGGGTGAGGCACGTGCGCGGTCGGCTCGGCGACGCGCACATCGCCCGCGATGCGTTGCACGTCATCGGCGTCGTCGGGATCGAACGGGCGCAGGACGAGACGGGAGGTTCGGAGCTGAGGTTGCATGGCGGGGTTCGGATTCAACGTCGCTGGCGTGGCCAGGGGGTCATTCTGGGCCAGAAGCCGAACCGCGAGAATGCGGGGCAACAGACACTTCAGAGGAGCTCGCCTTGACCACCGTCGCCATCACCCCCGCCATCCACGTCAGCAACAGCAAGGGCTTTGTCCTGTTCGGCGGCGTGAACGTCCTCGAGTCGAAAGACATGGCCCTGCGTGCCGCGGAAGAGTACGTCCGGGTCACGCAGAAGCTCGGCATTCCCTATGTCTTCAAGGCGAGTTTCGACAAGGCCAATCGCTCGTCCATCCATTCCTACCGGGGCCCCGGCCTGGAAGAGGGCCTGAAGATCTTCGAGGCCGTGAAGGCGGCGTTCGGCGTGCCCGTTCTCACCGACGTGCACGAGCCCTGGCAGGCGAAACCCGTCGCCGAAGTGGTCGACGTCCTGCAGCTGCCTGCGTTTCTCGCCCGCCAGACCGACCTGGTCGTCGCGCTCGCCCAAACCGGCAAGGTCATCAACGTCAAGAAGCCCCAGTTCCTGAGCCCGACGCAGGTGCTCAACATCGTGGAGAAGCTCAAGGAGGCGGGGAATTCCTCCGTCATCCTGTGCGACCGCGGCACCTGCTTCGGCTACGACAACCTCGTGGTCGACATGCTCGGCTTCGGCACCATGAAGAAGGTCACCGGGAACCTGCCGGTCATCTTCGACGTGACGCATTCGCTCCAGCAACGCGAGGCCAACGCCATCGCCTCGGGCGGACGTCGCGAGCAGGTGGCCGAGCTGGCGCGCGCGGGCCTGGCGGTGGGCCTGGCGGGCCTCTTTCTCGAAGCGCACCCCGACCCGGCGCAGGCGAAATGCGACGGTCCCAGCGCCCTGCCGCTGGACCAGCTGGAGCCCTTCCTCACGCAGCTGAAGGCATTGGACGACCTGGTGAAGTCGTTCGCGCCCCTTCACATCCGCGCCTGAACAGGACGCTCCCGCACGGGCCTCTAGCGGCTGTCGAGCCGGGCCTTCATGTAGCAGGCCCGCAGGAGCGCCTGTTCGCGATGGGGATCGTGCAGGCCATTGCCCATCGGCCGGGTCCGGCTCGCCGCCTCCTGCAGCGCCCCGGCGTGGTACTCGGCCAGCGACTGGGGCGGAACCGCCAGCGCGCCTGCGGCGTATTCGACCCTGGCTTTTTCCGTCATCCAGCCCTGCACGCGCTCGCGCGACCCGGTGTGCGTGCGGCGGTAGTAGCGGTCGGCCTCCACCTCTGATTGGTAGAAGGTGTCGATGGCGGTCCGCAGGGCGTCCGAGCAGCGCGACATCAGCATGTCCACGGAGGGTTCGCTGCGCGAGGATGCTCTCGCTGCGGGGACGCTGCCCGCCTGGACCGTCGGGCGCTCCGGCGCCGCGGCCTCGTTCGGCATGGCGGCCGAGTCGCAGTTCCTGGCGCCCGAATGCCTGCATTCCGAGACGAGCCGCACGTACTCCTGCTGATAGACCTTGCGCGTGGCCGCGCGGTCTTCGGGTGTCAGGTTGCCGCAGCTGCGATCGAGGTACTCAATCATCGTGTAGTTGTGGACCCGGTCCGCGCCGGGGCCCGAGGCCTGCGTGGCGCGTTGCTGCAGCGCCTTGCATTCTTCGGAGGAGGCGCGCGTTCGCTGCGAGGGCGCTGTATTTCCTGCCTTCGCCTCCTTCTCGGAGAAGCAGTACCCCCGGTAGCCACGTCCTTCCACGTACCGCCACCGGCCCGTGCCCCGGTGCTTGGTCGCGCAGGCCCACCAGTGCACGGTGCCGTGCAGGAGGTTGCCCTCCTTCTTGCCGGGGCCCAGCGTGCTGAGTCCGCCGTTGGGGCACTGGAAGGCCTCGGAGCTGTCGAAGAAGTGCTTGGTCTGTCGCGGGTTCTCGACACAGAAGCCGACGTCGACGCTGTAGTTGCATTGGTTGAAAAGCGTGCTGTCCTTGCCGATGACGCAATGGCTGTCGGTGCCGTCGTTCGCAGCCAGGGCGGGCAAGGCCGTGCCCAGCAGGAAGACGCTCAGGGCCAGGGTGCGAACGATCCGCATGCTTTTCTCCTCCAGGATGGCGCCTGAATCTAGCCGGCCGATTCGCAAACGAAATACCGCTTTTGTGGGAGGCCACGGGAACCGGTGGCCCGCCTCGCAAAACGCAAGTGGAGAAGCAATCACGCGCCAACGGCAGCTAGCTTGCTCCCTGCGTCGTGTTCATCGTACCCGCGCTGTCTCGTTTCTATTCCTCCGGCCTGACGTCCATTCCCAGCGCCTCGGCGATGGTCAAGGCTTGCACGGCGGTGATGACTGCGCCTTGGAGCTGTACGTGCTGCGGTTCGAGTGCGCTCAGGTCACTGCCACGCAGGTCGCACCGCGAGAAGTTGGCGCTGTGCAGCCAGGCCCCCGACAGATCGACATCGCGAAGCACGCCGCCGTCGCATCGTGCGCCCGTGAGGTCGACCTCTCGCATCCGTGTGCCATGGAACGACGCCTTGCGCAGGTCCGCCCCCG
The DNA here is from genome assembly GCF_059423605.1 of Variovorax sp. GW460-12-1-14-LB1. Taxonomy (NCBI): domain Bacteria; kingdom Pseudomonadati; phylum Pseudomonadota; class Betaproteobacteria; order Burkholderiales; family Comamonadaceae; genus Variovorax; species Variovorax sp. GW460-12-1-14-LB1. Next base: position 4,120 of record NZ_JBWKYF010000016.1, on the reverse strand, counting down.
GGAGGCCGGCAAACGACCAGTCGCCGCCGACCACTTTCATCACCTCAAACATGCAGCCATCGAACATGCTGCCGATGAACTTGCAATCGATGAAGCTGGCATCGAAGAACTTGCAGGCGACAAACGTGCAATTGACGAAGGCCGCCTCCGTGTGGACCGACGAATTGAAGCGCGCGCTCCGGAACGTGCAGTCGGTGAACACCGAGCCGGTGTTCCTGGCCTCCGTCATGTCCAGATCGTTGAACAGGACGGCGGTGTAGGTTTGCCGGTCGATGTCTTTCCCGTACCAGCGCTCTCCAGCCAGCGTGGTCTGGGTCGCAGGTGCCGGTGCCCCATATGCACGTTCGGCCATGGATCGATTCTCCGAGGAAGGTGGGTGTGGTGCGCGGCTGCCAGGCGGACGATCGACGGCAGCCAGCCGACGCATTCTGCCCGCGTCCATCGCGACGATCGGCTTTCCCCCTCCAGTGGCCAGCACGCAGCCGCTGGCCACCCCACCCTCACAGGTAGTTGAAGAGCGAAATGCTGTTCAGCTTGGCAAACGTCATCTGCGTCGCCTGCAGCGACGACTGCCGCTGATAGAACTCGGAAATCGCCGTGTACGGATCGAGGTCCTCGATCGACGACAGGTAGCTTTCTTCCTGCAGCTTGTTCATCGCACCCGCGCTGTCGAGCGCCTGCAGCTCGACCTGGCGCGAGCCCACCGACGACAGCACCGTGAGCACGTTGTCGTGTGCGTTCGTGACCTTCACGTTGGCGGTGCTCAAGGCGTTGCGCAACTGCGCCTGGGCCGCCGCGCCGCCGCCGTTCAGCGGTGCGCGCAACGCCGTCACCAGTTCGCCCAGGGCCGCGAAGATGTCGGTGCCGGCGTTCTGCGCGGTCGACACGTCGAAGCTGTCGCCGTTGGCCGGCGTGCCGCTGATGGCGATCTGCACGCCGCCGAACGAGATCGGGGTGCCGGCGGTGAACGGGCCGCTCGCGGCCACCACGGGCGGCGTGTCCTTGGTCATCACCGTGTAGTCGGTGCCGGTGAAGCGGATGGTGAAGTCCTTGCCGTAATTCGGTGCGGTGGCGTCGGTGATGCTCACGGCGCCGAACACGCCGGAGCCGGTGTTGGCAGGTGAGCCCGAGGTCACGTAGCCCGCACCGCCCTGCACCGACTGGAAGATGCTGCGGCCGTCGTCCGAGGTCGACATCTGGCGCGCCACGTCGATCTGCATCAGCCGCTCGCCCTGGTCACCCACGTACTGCACGCCGCCGCCGGCAGCCATCACGAAGGGCGGGCTGCCGCTCTTGTAGCCGGCGAACAGGTACTGGCCGCTGCCGTTGTCGCTGTTGGCCACGCCCACCAGTTGCTCCAGGCTGCTCTGGATGGCCGTGGCAAGCGAGCCGCGATCGGCGTCCGACAGGCCTCCGCCGCCGGCCTGCACGACCAGGGTCTTCACGTGCTGCAGGATCGACGTTACCGAGTCGAGCGCGTTCTCTTCGGTCGACAGCGCCAGCGCCGCGCGCTGGCGGCTGGTGGTGAACTGGGCGCCCTCCGCCAGCGTCTGGCTCACGCCGAGCGCGCGCGCCGCGCCCACCGGATCGTCGCCGGCCGTCAGGAACTTGGAGTTGGTCGCCAGCTGCTGCTGGACCTTGAACAGCTTTTGCTGCTGCAGGCCCATCGACTGCAGGCTCTGTTCGTAGAAGGATTGGGTGCTGATGCGCATCGCGGGTCCTGGAATCTGTGCGGAGGTGAACGATTAGCTGCGGATGCCGAGGATGGCGTCGAACATGGCCGAGGCGGTCTGGATCACCTTGGCATTGGCCTGGTACATCTGCTGGAACATCAGCAGGTTGCCGGTTTCCTCGTCCTGCACCACGCCGGAAATCGCGCGCTGGCTGGCCTTGATCTGGCCGGTCACGCTGTCCTGCGTGACGGCGGCCACCTTGATCGACATGGCCCGATTGCCGACGTCGCTCACCAGCTGCGAGTAGGCGCCGTTGAAGGTCGCGGTGCCGTTCGACATCGTGGTCTTGCGCTGCAGCGCGCCCAGCAGCAGCGCGTTGCCGCCGTCGGAGACACCGCCCGTGTTCTTGCCGATGGTGAAGGTGTCGCCCTGCGCGGGCGCGCCCGTCATGGCGACGGTGATGCCGTCGAAGCTCATCTTCGCGCCGGCCGTGTAGGGCACGGGCGTGCCGGCCGGGTAGCTGGTGGCGGTGCCGTCGGCGCGCGTGACGGTCACGGCCGAGCCGGCCGGAAAGCCCGACAGCGTGCCGGTGCCCGCGTTGAAGCTCAGCGTGACATTGCCGGCCAGCGGCGAGCCCGGGTAGGCGGCATCGACCGTGGCGGCGCCCAGTGCGCCGCTGCCCTTGTTGCCCGCCGTGTTGCCGGTGATCACGGGCGAGGCGGCGGCCACCTTGGCCGGGTCGCGCACCAGCACCTCGAGGTCGCGCGCGCCGGTGCGCGTGGGCTGCACCAGGAACGAATCGCCGGCCTGCGCCGTGCCGCTCGCGGCCGTGAGGCTCACGCCGTCGAAGCTGATCGGGAAGGTGGTGAAGCTGCCCATCGGCGTCTTGTCCGACAGCCGCGTGACCGTGTAGGTGAGCGTGCCCCCCACGTCGGTGACGCTCACGTTGTAGTCGCTCGTGGTGAGCTTGGACGCATCGGTCAGCGTGGCGCCGAGCTCGAGGTTGCCCGTGTTACCAGCGTTCGCGATCGTGCCCGGCACGGCCTGCGAGAAGAAGTTCTGGCCCAGCGCGCCGTTCAGGTCCACGCCCAGCTTGTGCTGCGCGTTCACCGCGTCGGCCACCGACATGGCGAGCCGGCCGATGGCGTTCTGCGTGGGGATCAGCGTGTCCTTGCGGAAGGCCATGAGGCCGCCGAGCACGCCGCCGGTGAAGGCGCTGTCGTCGAGCTCGACGGTGTTGCCGGCAAAGCCCGACAGCGCCACCACCTGGCGCGTGGGGTCGGCCGACGACGTCACCGCCGCCATCTTCGAGGCATGGTCGCCCACCACCAGCGACTGGCCGGTGGCGATGAACACGTTGTACTTGCCGTCGTCCTGCTGCAGCACGCGCACGTCGACCACCTGGCTCAGCTCGCTCACGAGCTGGTCGCGCTGGTCGAGCAGGTCGTTCGGCGCCTGGCCGCCGGCCACCGCGCTCATCTGGCTGATCTGCTGGTTCAGGCTGGCGATCTTGGCGGCGTAGGTGTTGATCTGGCTCACGCTGCCCACGATCTGCTCGTTGACCGAGGTGTCCAGGTCCGACAGGTACTGGTCGGTCGCGCGGAACTTGCTGGCCAGCGACTGCGCCGCGCTGATCATCTGCTGGCGCGCGGCCGGGTCGGCCGGCGTGTTGGCCGCGCCCTGCACGCTGGTGAAGAAGCTCTGCATCAGCGGCGCGATGCCCGAGGTCTTGTCGGCCAGCAGCTGGTCGATGCGGTTGACCTGCACGCCGTTGGTGGCCAGCGCGGCCGACTGCGACTGCGCGGTGGCCAGCTGCGCCGTGAGGTAGCGGTCGTAGCTGCGCGACACGGTCGTCACGTTGGCGCCCGAACCGATGAAGCCCGAGCCGCTGGCAATGCCGCCGGCGGAGGCGATCTGCGCGATCTGGCGGCTGTAGCCGGCCGTGTACACGTTGGCGGTGTTGTGGGCCGTGGTCATCAGCGCGGTGCGGGCGACCGCGAGGCCGCTCAGACCTGTGTAGAACATGCTTCCGGACATAAGGCTTTACCTGTCAAAGGGGTGTGGGGGAGTGGCATCGCGCGCGATGCCTCTCGCTGGTTATCGGCAGCGCGCGCCCAAAGTTGAGGGCGTGTGCGCTCATACCGACTTGCTCAGAACTCCGACCAGTCGCCCTTGGCATCGCCGGCCATGGCGAGCTGCGGTGCGCCACTCGGTTCACGGCGCGTGGGCAGCGCCTTGGCGCGCGGCTTGGGCGTCGGCTTCGGCGGCTTGGGGATCGGCGTGATGCGCGTGAAGCTGGCGCGGGTCGTTGCGACCGCGTTCGCGTCGAGCTTGAAGACGCTCACGGCCTGCACGAGGGCGCCGGCCTGTTCCTGCAGCGACTGCGCGGCGGCCGAAGCTTCTTCGACCAGCGCCGCGTTCTGCTGCGTCACCTGGTCCATCTGCGT